>JBMTIN010000076.1:0-5757 GCA_049437345.1 Candidatus Marinamargulisbacteria bacterium | reverse complement strand
TGTAATTTTATCGGCATATAAAATGACGGTTCCATCGGGGTGCCTGGCCGCACGCCCCATGGTTTGAATTAACGATCGTTGATTTCGTAAAAATCCTTCTTTATCTGCATCCAAAATAGCCACCAACGACACCTCGGGTAAATCCAAGCCTTCGCGTAACAGGTTCACACCCACTAAAACGTCATAGGTGCCTCGTCGTAAGTCTCTTAAAATATCCAACCGTTCTAATGCTACAATATCGGAATGCAAGTACATGACTTTTAATGACTGGTCCGATAAATAATTGGCCACATCTTCACTTAATTGTTTTGTTACCGTGGTAACAAGTACCCGTTCGTTCTTTTTGACCCGACATGAAATTTGGTCTAATAAATGGGCCATTTGCCCGGTTGTTTTTTGGACGTATACCACCGGATCCAATAACCCTGTTGGTCGAATGACCTGTTCCACAACATCGTATTGATCCACAATTTCTGGTCCGGTCGCATTTGGTTTTAATACTTTTTCAAGTTCATAGTTTCCTGGGGTGGCTGAGGTATAAATGACGCAATTTAAACGGTCTTCAAATTCAGAAAATGTTAACGGTCGATTGTCCATGGCGGATGGCAACCGAAACCCAAAATCAACCAGGTTTTTTTTTCGGGATTGATCCCCTTTGTACATGCCACCAATTTGAGACACACTGACATGAGATTCATCGATAATTGTTAAAAAATCATCGGGAAAAAAGTCCAATAATACGCCGGGTGGGTCCCCAGGGTTGGCTCCCGATATGTGACGGGCATAATTTTCAATCCCTTTGCAATATCCCATTTGGCGCATCATTTCCATATCGTATCGGGTTCGCTGTTTAATGCGATGGGCCTCAACTAACATGCTATTGTCTTTAAAGAATTGGTGCCGCTCAGTTAATTCCGACTCAATGGCCGATATGGCCCGATCCATTCCCCCGTCCACCACATAATGTGATGCTGGAAAAATCTGCACATCGTCTAATGATTCTAAAACTTCGCCGGATACTGGATGTAGTAAATAGATACGTTCAATTTCATCTCCAAATAACTCAAATCGAAGTGCCATTTCATCCCATGACGGGAAAATATCAATAATATCTCCTTTAACACGAAATCGACCGCGAACAAGTTCGGTATCATTTCGTTCATAATAAATGGCGGTTAATTTTTTCAAGAAATCACGCCGTCCAATAGATTCTCCAACACGTAAGTGTAATACCCCGTTCAAATAGGCTTCGGGGGTCCCCAATCCGTAAATACACGATACCGAGGCCACAATAATGACATCTTGACGGACAAGCAGTGAGCGTGTTGCACTATGGCGTAATCGTTCAATTTCATCGTTAATTTGGGCTTCTTTTTCAATGTATACATCCCGCGATGATACATAGGCTTCGGGTTGATAATAATCGTAATACGATACAAAGTATTCTACGGCGTTATCTGGAAAAAACTGTTTGAATTCAGAACATAATTGCGCGGCCAATGTCTTGTTATGAGCCAACACCAACGTCGGTCGATTTGTATTGGCAATGACATTGGCCATTGTAAACGTTTTGCCCGATCCCGTAACGCCCAATAATACTTGGTGTTTTTTTTGGTTCATGACCCCCTGAGTTAAAGCGGCAATGGCGGTGGGTTGATCCCCGGCCGGTGCGTAATCTGAACATAATTTGAATGTCACAATTATTACTTTATCAAAAATAACATGTGTCGTCACTATTTTTGGTTGGCGTAATTCATCTTTTTGTGGATGAAGTATGGACAAACACATTAAATATAACTACTATGTGTTTTGAATCCGACACCTGTTGGGTTTATATCACGGGATAACATACTTATAATGAAACGAATCAACTTTTACCTAACTTTTTTATTTAATTCTAAAAATCGATTGATGACCATTGTTAATGCCAAAATGGATGACGAATTAATTAATTTATCGAAATCATCTTTTATGCTTTTTTTGTATAATAATGAAACGGATATTAACGAGAAAGATTTGGATTTTTCGTATCGGCTCACCAAGTACCTTAAAAAACTTCAAGTGGGTAACGATATTCACGATGCTTTACCGCACGATGCCGATGTTGGATGGTTTTTATCGCGTGCTAATCAGTTAGGTGTACAGGTGTTTTGGCGTCAAATTGTGGATCAAATTACGGGGGATTACGCACCATTAATTTTTGATTCTGCATTACCCATTGACATTGAACTAAAACAAGAAAAAAATAAAATTCAATGCATTCTTAAAAACCGATTGGAATGGTTGAAAAATCCCTTGCTTTGGATGCCGTTCCCATCGGATAAAGGGCTGCTATGTTTTTCAAAAGGTCACATTAAACGGAACCCATCGAAATCTTTTATTAACTTTTTAGATAATTTTTTGGATCGTAATTTATTGGTATTTGATGGTAACCAAGCCATTCAGTTTATTCAACGCATTTATTCACCGAATAAAACCCTATTAAATTGGATTGTTAATATGGATTTACAACAATTCTTACCCAGTGATGACTCCCCAACGCCTCGCTTGGATATTGTATACGAAAATAATGTGTTAACCACGGCACTTTCGTATAACTACGGTCATGCAAATGTATTGCCTCATGATACCAACGATGTTTTAAAAGATGCGACCAATGGCCGGTTATATAAACGTCAGAAAGATATGGAAGATATTTATCAGAATGATTTAATGGATGTCTTTATGGCCGAAAAAATTCCTTTTATGCTTGAAAACCCCGGGCATATTGCCAAGTTCTTAGATAAC
Source organism: Candidatus Marinamargulisbacteria bacterium (assembly GCA_049437345.1). Taxonomy (GTDB): domain Bacteria; phylum Margulisbacteria; class Marinamargulisbacteria; order UBA817; family UBA817; genus UBA817. Next base: position 2,970 of record JBMTIN010000076.1, on the reverse strand, counting down.
GTCGTACCAACGCTTAAAGAACGTGATTGGGTGATTCATTCAACAGTAAACGACTTTACGGTATTAGATACGCCCCTAGAGCTGACATTTGGGGTCAACTCACCTAAAAAAGATTGGTTCGAATTTTCACAAAATACCACAATTGATGGTCAAGAAATGTCATTTTCCGAAATTACTCGATTATTGGTTGAAAATCAGGGGTACATTAAAACCAGTCGTGGGTATGTTAAGGTATCGGAGGAATCTCAAAAGGAACTAAAAACCTTGAATTCATTTCAGGCGTTTACCCGAAAAAAATCGTTCAATATGTTGGAGTTTTTACCGTTACTGGGGATTACGTCGGTAGAAGGAACCGATACGAATTCAAATCAATTTATTGAAAACTTTCAAAATTTTCATCGCACAGAGAATACACTTGGCAATGATTTTGAAGGAGAATTGCGTGACTATCAGACCTATGGTGTTAAGTGGTTATCTTTTTTAAATCAGTATCAGTTTGGGGGTATTTTGGCCGACGATATGGGGTTGGGAAAAACCGTTCAAACCATCGCTTTTACCACATCGATTGATCAAACCGCTCCCTATTTAATTATTGGTCCGACGAATGTTATTTATAATTGGGAAAAAGAGATTGAAAAGTTTACCAAACGAAAAAAAACCATTGTTTATGGTGGAAATCAACGCGAAAAACTATTGCCAGAATTGGCCAAAAGTAATTATGTTGTAACTTCATTTGGTATATTAAAAAACGATATTGATTTATTAAAGAATATTCCCTTTGAAGCCATTTTCATTGACGAAGCGCAACATATTAAAAATCCAAAGACACAGGTATCTAAGGCCGTAAAGTTGCTCAATGCTAAATTTAGAATTGCCATGACGGGCACGCCTATTGAAAATTATATTCAAGATTTATGGAATATTTTTGATTTTGCTATGCCTAATTATTTAGGAAATTATGCCCAATTTGAATCTTCCATTAAAAGCAATCAAATGGATCATATTAAAACACGAATCAAGCCGTTTATTTTACGTCGTGAAAAGCGTGAGGTACTGGATTCGTTGCCCGAGAAAACAGAAATTATTGTGAAGTGCGATATGAACAGTCGCCAGGAGAAATTGTATCAAACGGTATTAGATGCGGCTAAGAAAGGGATAAAAACGGCGAAAGGAAAGCAAGAACGCTTAAGTATTTTCACCGCATTGCTTAAATTGCGTCAAGTGTGTATTCATCCCCAATTATTGAAAGAGGTGGGGGCGTCAAATATCGATTCTAGCAAGTTTGATCTTGCGAAAGAAAAAATAACGGAACTAATTGATGAGGGGCATAAAATTGTTATGTTTAGTCAATTTACTGGTATGTTGGATATTATGAATGCCTGGACGGATGAAAAATCATTTTATACGGAACGTATTGATGGTAGTATCTCGGCCAAAGCGCGTATGGATGCGGTGGATCGGTTTCAAGAGTCAGAACAGGCCGGTTTATTTTTAATTTCACTGAAAGCGGGTGGGGTGGGGCTCAATTTAACGGCGGCGGATTACGTGATTCATTTGGATCCATGGTGGAATCCGGCCATTGAATCGCAGGCGACAGATCGTGTTCATCGTATGGGGCAAAAAAATAAAGTGATTGTGTATAAGTTAATTACCAGTGGTACCATTGAAGAAAAAATTCAAGCCCTTCAAGAAAGCAAAAAGCAATTATTATCTGAAATTATTGATATTGATACCGCATCCGAAAAAGCCCTTAACTTTGACGAGATAAAAAACTTATTGTTGGACTAAAACACGATAGTTTTGTTTTGATGAATGATAACCCGGTGTTCAGAGATCGCTCGAACAGCGGTGGTAAGGCATTTTTTTTCGAGTTGTGCGCCCAATAACTTTAAATCATTGACACGGTGTCGGTGACTCACGGACTCCACGGCTTGGCTAATAATAGGCCCCTCATCCAAATCCATCGTGGCATAGTGTGCGGTTGCGCCAATCAGTTTAACCCCACGATCAAAGGCCTGATGGTATGGTTTTGCTCCGGGGAACGATGGCAAAAAACTATGATGAATATTAATTATGTCGCCATGGTATGATTTTAAAAAATAAGGGGATAGAATTTGCATGTAACGGGCCATAATAATGATATCGGTGGATTGTGTTTTACTTAATATATAGTCATCTACGGAAGATGAGCTTGCGTTTGCCGTATTATAAAATGGAATATCATACCATTCGGCTATTTTTTTATGAATGGGGTGATTTGAAACAATCGAGTCCACCGCAATATTTAAGCCATTGGATTGGGCTTGATACAATAATTCTTGCAAACAATGATCTTCTTTTGACACAAAAATAGAACAGCGCAAGGGGGTGGTCACTTTATAGCATTTGATTTTGGTATCTAGTAATTGTTCTAAGTGATTTATTTGATGATTCATGGCATCGAACGCATTTGGGGGTAAAGTAAATACCAGTCGCATAAAAAAAGTGCCCATGGCATCTTGGGTACTATGCTGATCAGCACAAATAATATTAGCTTTAATGCTTGCTAAGTTGGCTGTAACATCATGCACAATTCCCGGTCGATCGGAACAACTAAATAATATTATGTAATGAGACATATTATTTATTATCGGTACAATTTTTGAAAATATCTATATTTTTCTATTTTATTTGACATTATGGTTTGGACATAATTTAATTTTTTTTTAATAAATTTAATAAATATGGAAGAGGTGTTTTAAAATGAATGCGCGTAATAATCTTTTTTGTTATAACCCAATCAAAAATAACATAAAAATTTCGGGAAATAATAAATATAGTGATCCAAATGATATCAAAATAAATAAAAAAGAAGTTAAAGGGAGAGATGAAAATGCATTGAAACAATCAGTAAATAATGATTTTATTTTTTTGTTTCCTAGATAGTGTCGTCACGAGATTATGATATAATAGATGTAACACTTTAAGGAG
>JBMTIN010000075.1:0-5856 GCA_049437345.1 Candidatus Marinamargulisbacteria bacterium | reverse complement strand
TTGATAGGTCAATTGATACCCCAGTTCGGTTTGAGGTAGCTTTGAAACGTCAGCTTGCGGGGTAAATACAAGATCATTGGGAAGAATGCCCATAATGAGCGTACTAAACCACACCAATCCAATTATAAAATATGTGAATGGCATAGGTTTAATCGTCCATACATAACGTCATTAATTTTGATGTCATATTCATATACCATAATGGGGTCATCATCGTGAAATGGGTGAATTAGATTTAATGTATCTTCATTTTTTATAATATTGAGTGGTGATCTTGATTCAGAAAATAATGTGGCCATATCGTGGGTTATTTCTTTAGCAATAAATCGTTCAGAAAACGATAAAGGGACATCTTTTGATCCCGATTCTAAATCCACTATATGAGAGAAAAATACCGATGTGCAGGCACGAATTGAGGTGTAGTCAATGGCAATAATTATTGGGGAGGGATGGTTTTTTGACTCACAAAGAGTTCCCCAATAACAATGACGTTCATTGGGTAAGAAGGCCTGGTATACCATTTCTTTGGGGTGTTGATTGGTTAATTTGATATTCACTTCGAGCTTGCTGGATAGGGTATCACAGATCATCAATTCCCAACGCCGAAGGTCGTCACTATTAATAACACTCATAAACGACTCCTTTTGGTTTCTTTAAGATTATCAATGCGATGATTTTTTTCGAGGTCCCGCAGGGTTTGAATGATTTTTAATTGAGCATCATTTATTTCTTGAGGCGTGACATCTGTTTCGGATTCGGTTGCGATATTATATTGTTCTTTGAATCGATCGGAACAATTGGTAATAATATGTGTTTCAAGCGATTCTTTGGCGGTGTGAAGTGCCGTAGCAATGAGGGACATATCTTTGAGTTCAAAAATTAATTGTTGTGTATCGGCATCACTTAAATAAACAATATCTTCAAATAAAAACATTTCATTTGTGATTTTTTTCAACATGGCGGGATCTTGGGAAGCGACATTTGATAATAGTTCTGATCGCACATCTTTGGGTAAGGTTTCAAAGACTGATGATGCTTTTCTGATTTGAATTTGTTGGCTAGCATCATTGCTTACAGGTCCTATTTGAAAGGATTCATTTAATGTTTCTTCGAATTTGTCCATCGTTTGATTGGTGGTGTTTTTAACGTGAAGAAGGTGGTTGGCGATACGGGTTAGTTGATTAACGGGAATTTTTGCCGTTATTTGAATTAATTGGTCATGCGGCAGTTGATTCATAATAAATGCGGCGGTGGCGGGGTTTTCGCTAATTATAAGATCATTTAATTCATTGGTAGGAAGATGTTGCAGAAATTTAAATGGCAGGTTTTGGTCCATATTAAATAAATAGTGCTGTTCTTTGGGATTAAAAGATTGATTGATAATATGTTTGGATGTGGTTGTACCGCCAAATAACGTGTCTGAGGACATGCAGTCGTTAAAAAATTCAATTAATGTCATTCGTGTCTTGGCCGTATCAATTTTTCGAATGGATTCAATGCCAGCAATGATATGTTTTGTGTATTTTTGACCAAATTGTTTAATAATTTTACCGGATAGGCCGGGTTGTTCAAAATCAACAAATAAAAGAATAATAGCCACTTTTTCGTAAACCCCGTCGGGGGTATCTTCAAATTGGGGTTTTAGTTGCAACAATTCAATCCATCGTTCTAATTTTAATGAAAAGGCATCGGGGTGTTTCATCGCATGGGTCAGAATGCTCTTTTTCATTTGATCCAGGGATTGACGTTCGTTATCTTCAATAATCTTAGTTAAGGTAGCATCTTTTTTCTTCTTTAGTTCAATGGTTTTATATTTTTTAGATCGGTAATTTTGATAACGTTGAATGCCTTTAAATAAAAAATAAGTGATGACTATTACGAGTAGGCTTCGCCCAATAGTATTCCAATTCCATGCATAGATACGCATTAAAAGTGTTGGTTTGGTGAATTTGTGGCGGCTGACTTGCAACGAGTCATTTCGTTCGCGATTAAGTTCAATAACGCTTTTTATAATCGATTCAATGGCTGGCATGGTAATATCGTCTGTTAGTGCCAGTTCATTTACAAGTACCCGAATATCAATATGTTTAATTTTTGTGCTCGGGGTTTTGGCGGAAATAATTTCTTGATTATAGTAAACAGTGTCATCCGTGATGGTTTCTTTTTTTGTTAAGTCGAGATCGGGCGCATTGTTCGGTGGTGAAAACGAATAATAATTAAACACATCATTGCGCAATGGGGTCTTTTGGATTACGTTTAATGTGTCTTGAACGGTTACTTTTTGGTTTGGATTAAATAATGTGTCTGGGGCAATAATGCGGTTTTCAAGTGCTATTTTAATGGCGGTGTAAGCCCAGTGGGTTTGTGGAATATCTTGATACGGAAGCTCGGAAACTACCGACATGGATTCATTATTTTCTGTGGGATAATTTATTCGGACCAGTGCGGTAATTAGGGCTGCTTTCGATAAAAAGTCATTGGGTTTAAATTCACCTGTTTCATATAATCTTAATATATCTGAACGGACGACGTCGTTAATTTCAGATGTAAATTCAGTTTCATTGGTATCGATAATTTCGGGGGTGGGCCAGTCACTTGATGCGGGCAGTTGGTAGGCTGTCGATACAATTTTTGCAAATAAACCACGGGTTACATAATCATTTTTTTGAATATTCAGTTGATTAAAGTAACTGGGAAAACCGGGCAGGGATTCATGATGAAATGGGGTATTCATTAATCCGGGCAATTGCGTTATTTTTGGCACGGGAACTAACTGACTTTTTGATTTTTTTGTGGCAACTGTTTGAGGTTCATAGGTAATCAGCTCTTCCGTAAATTCATCTTGATAAAGATTCACGTGAACGGCCAATTCAAAGTCTGAACGGTTCAATACATTGCGTAAGGCTTCGGTAATGATATGTTCAATACGATTTTGAATATCATTGGCTAAAATACGTTCCTTGGGTAGTTTTGATTGCAAGTGATCATTTTTTTGAAAAAGCCAAACGGAGAATCCACTGAAAAAAATTCCAATAATAAGTCCCCATAGAACGATTGTTTTGAATGGTCTTAGTTGTGTCATAATTTAATTCTATTATCGATATACGTTATTTAAACTTTACTTGACTTATCAACAATGCAAACAAACCGTATAATAATAAAACAATCAGGAGGAATATTATGAGTAAACGTATCGTCAATTTTAGTGCCGGACCCGCCGCTATTCCAGAATCAGTTTTAAAAGAGGCGCAGCAGCATTTAGTGAATTATCATCAGACGGGGATGTCGATTATGGAAATGTCGCATCGATCAAAGTCCTATGATCATGTTCATCAATCGGCCATAACTAACTTACGTGAACTTTTGTCGGTTCCCGATACGCATACGGTGTTATTTTTGCAAGGTGGGGCATCGCAACAATTTGCAATGTTACCCATGAATTTGGCGCATAATCAGGGGGCGGTAGACGTGGTTCATACGGGCAGTTGGACAAAGAAGGCTATCGGTGAATTAAAAAAGACAACGCCTTATAAAATAGTTGTTAGCAATGAATCAGAAAACCATTTAATATTGCCCGATTTAAACCAAGTAGTATTCAATGACGATGCGGCCTATACGTATATGTGTTCCAATAACACTATTTTTGGAACACAGTTTAAAACGTTTCCCCATACCGTTGCCCCATTAGTGGTTGACATGTCCTCGGATATTTTATCGCGTCAGCTGGATGTATCCAAGTTTGGGGTTATTTTTGCCGGGGCTCAAAAGAATATTGGTCCTTCGGGGGTTACCGTTGTGATTATTCGAAATGATTTACTGGATCGTTGCCCCGATAGTATTCCGGTATTTTTTAATTATCAAAACCATGCAACAGCCCATTCATTGTACAATACACCGCCCACCTTTGGTATTTATATGGCGGGGCTTGTGTTCAAACATTTATTAGATAATGGTGGCTTGGCGGCGCAAGCCCTTCGTAATCAAGAAAAGGCGGCGCATTTGTATCAGGCGATTGATGCCAGCGATGTATTTTATTGTCCGGTGCCTAGTCAGGATCGCTCCACGATGAATGTGGTATTTCGTCAAAAAGATCATGATGAGGCGATTGAAGCTGATTTTATTGCAAAAGCAACAGCGGCGGGATTTGATGGTTTAAAGGGGCATCGTAGTGTTGGTGGTTTACGGGCATCCATTTATAATGCTCAAACAAAAGATGCCGTTGAGTCATTCACTCAATTTATGACAGCCTATGTGCCTGAAGTAACTTATACTAAATGAATGGCTTTAAAACGGGCCATTTTTTAAGTTTTTTTCGTGTTTCATGCCACCATTCCCATGCCTCAAAACGCATGGTTCCCATGGTGTTGGGTACCCCAAAACAATGCGTTGTGGCCGTGTTTTTTTGTGCCAATACACACATGCCTGGCACACGGTTCATTCGTTTAATGTAGCGACGTTGTTCTTTGGTAAACTCATTTGGAATGTATAGCACCCACCCTTGGGTATTCATGGATACGCAGGTATCATAGGCATGAGGCAACATTGAAAATGATAATGGACGTACAAAAAATACCAATGTTATGGAGCGATGTCGATGACGATGAATGGTCTCTTTAAATAAAGACTCGGTGGGTTTCCCCACTATAAAATCAAACTCATCGGCGTCCGGTGATGGGCACCAGATCATAAATTCATGGATCATATTTAGCAACGAGTGGGGTAAATTAAATAGATGATGATTGCCAAACACACGTATTTTGGCTTTTTTTGATTCACATTTTCGGAGAATATGAGGAAATTGATCTGAAGTGCTTAGATCGCTCCCATAAATATTCACAATATCATGCGGTTGTATCGATTTAAAATCAGTGTTGTGGTCACGTCCATTTTGATGTCGACAGCCCAAGCATATGTAGTTGCATTTAGAATACAGTTCAATGGTATGTTGATTAAATCGCTCAAAGTAAAACATGGGCACTATATATTACAATATCGAGGGAAGCGAATTAAAGAAGCGATAGGATGAGTATGAGCTGATAGGAAGCGATGGCGGTAGGCCCAATAAATAGACAATGTAAGATTTTTTCGTATTGTCATGAGTGGCGTTAGTTATAGTGTTACTTTGGTATCCCTTCAATAAAGGGGATGTGTAATCACCTGTTTTCAATTCATTGACCGTTTTTGAAAGAATGATTTCATGATATTTTGAAATTTTCAATATGGCATTGAATATAGCGCATTTATTGTCATCCATATCCACATATTCAGATAATGTATAAATGGTATTAATGAATGATTGAGATAGCGTATTAAATGGTGGCCAATGAATGAGTTTTTTCATTAATATTTCTTTTTCATCGGCACTTTTAATGCCACGAGTTAGTATACTTAATCGATCATATGCATTTTTTTTATCAATTTTGTTTTTAAATCGAGTATTAATTAAATCATGAATACTGGTTTTTTTTTCCTTTTTATTGAGTCGTGAGGTATTATCATCTACAGTGGGTGATGGAAAACAAATAGTCATTAAACATTGAATCACGAAGAGTATCCTTTTTTATATATATTAGCATACTTACCAATATCATTAGTTTATAATGTTGTTCAAACCTAGTAAATAAACGTATTTTATTGTGATCTCAGATATTCTGCTTGCCTAAATAATGTTGGTGTTTACAGACAATGGTATTTCGTAACAATCCCATGATAATATGATCACGTTATGCCATTGATTTTTTCGATTTTAATATTAGCCACATTAAGTGTGCTGGGATCGTTTATGGATGATGCTACGCGGCTGTCGTTGAGTGTCCGGGCGATGGGGCGTGGAGGGGCTGAAGTGGCGTCGCCTTA
>JBMTIN010000074.1:0-5902 GCA_049437345.1 Candidatus Marinamargulisbacteria bacterium | reverse complement strand
GTTCTATTAGGGTTGGTTTTTTTGTGATTTTAGACGATAGTCGGACCAATAATAAATGCCCTTCTCTAGAAAAAAATTGATTGATTTTTGTTTCAATCCACGATGATGTTTGGCCTTTTTCATCCAAGCAATGATAGTCTAACGATAGATTTCCAGCACCAATAATGGCGTAAATAACCAATAAAAATAAGACCATCGCTGTTAATTCAATGTTTTGGTTGGTTGAAAATAGAGTTTCATTGGAATGAACCAATCCCAAAGCGCCCACTAATACAGGGATTTGAATTAATGCTCCGATACGAGATAGTAGCCCTACAGTTAATAATAGTCCGCCCACCAGATGGGCCGAAATAACATAATGTGAGACAAATGACTCAATCACGTTGAGTTGTCCTTGATTTAAAAAATAAACAAGGTCTTGTGGATTGATTATAAAATGAATGCCCTTAATGAAGAGTGCGATGCCCAAATAGATTCGAATAATATCCAGTGTATTTTCAAATTTTGAATGATTTCGGGCGGTTTGAATAACTTTTTTTATCATAAGGCTCCTTTTCTGACGGGATTATTTTGCTTGGTATTTCCAATAATAAGATTATCGGTAAAAATAGCATAATTTTTAGGTTGGCGTTAAAATAATGTTATGATTGTATCTATTTTTGCGACTGGTTATGCCATATTATCAATTATTTTGGGTGCGTTTGTTCAGCACGGGCTTCAGGATGTACTATCGAAAGATCAGTTACATACATTGCAGATTGCGGCACGATATTTATTTTATCATGCCATTCCTGTACTGATGCTTGTGCTAACACAGGCAACATGGCAATGGCCACGTTTTTTGCCTTGGCTATTTATTGGGACTTGCGCCGTATTTTCAGGGAGTCTTTTGGGGCTGGTTATGACGGGACAGCGATTGTTTGCTTACGCCACGCCATTGGGCGGTCTTGGGTTATTGATTAGTTGGGGCGTTTGGGGCTGGATTCTGTATCGAAAAAGTTCGGATACCTAGTATTCATTTAGTGGGGATGGTTGCCGTGTATTAAACATTTTATCCCACGCGATAAGACCACCAGATAAATGAAATAATTTTGAATACCCATTTTTTTTGAGATAATCAATGGCGATTTGGCTTCGGCGGCCGGACCGACAATAAATAAGGTAAGTGGTGTCTTTATTGAGGGATAGTAATAATGGCTGATTATTAGTGACATCAATGTGTTGAGCATAGGCCAAATGTCCGTCATTAAATTCAGACAGAGTACGAACATCCACAATTTGAAACGATTTGTTGTCGAGTTGTTGAAGCATTAAGTTATGTGCCAATCCTGGGGACAGGTTGGTTTGATGGGGCAATGGCGTAGTAGGCGCCTTTTTACAGCCAGTAAATATAAGGCATAATGCGATAATCAAACATTGAATCATGCCATCATTATACACGTTTTGATATCGAATAGTATTGGGTAGCGAGGATGATTTGGATTCGGTATACTATCAAGATAAAGTTTCCAATAGATAAATCGATAAATGCAACAATGATAACTTACTTACATAAATCATCATGTTTAATTGGTAGTATTGTCGTTCTTTTTTTGTACGGAGGTGCGATTCTTACATATGCCAATTTTGACGATACAGATTATCAGTTGGCGATTGATCAAAAGCGTTATAACGATGCATTGGCCATTTTAAACGATAAACCAGCGGCCAAACGTACTGTACCACAAAAAACACTCATTCAGGCATTAAATCGTGTGATTTCAGTTGAATCGATTGAGTGGCCAAAGCGATCAATGGCCACGCCTGAGGACCAAATGGATCCGATGTTATTAAAAAAGGTGAGAGGGTATATGAATGATGCAAAAAAATTATTTTTGGCCGACAAATTATCATCGGCCAGATACGTTTTATTGCAGGTATTATTTGTGTACCCAGATTACCCAAAAGCCCGGTATTTTTTAAATGTCGGTTACAAAATGCCACCGGGAACCTATGCGGTAAAAGATCAGGTCACTCATTTATTGCGTCGCAGTGATAATTATTTTTATGGGGGCAATTATTTAAAAGCCGTTCAAGATTTAGAAGTATTGGCTATTTTAGAAAGTGATAATCCCGTTGTCTACGAAAAATTGGGGTCGGCACATTATATGATGAATAATAAGAACTTGGCCGTCGATGCTTGGACAACGGCGTTGTTTTTTAACCCGGATAATACTCAGTTAGAGGCGTTAATTGCAAGTACAAAAGCCATATTGCAAGACGAAGCTCGTACTGGGAATCCATTGGCCAATGCTAAAAAAGCCAAAGTGGTAATTGAAGATCCTCAAATTATGGGAGTGTTTAAAAAGCAATCGGACGCGTTTGAATTAGTAAAACAATTAAGAACTCGTGGATTACGTGTTAGTGTGAGCGAAAATGAAACGGATCAATGGGTGGTTCAAGTATCTCGGAGTGAATTAAAAGATACTCAAAAACCGAAAGGAAGTGAATAAATGAACCGTGTAATTATTGGATTTTTACTGCTATTTTGCACGTCTTTTTTACATGCAAATTATTTAGAGAAGGCGGCCGTTGAGGATACGATTCAGTCAAAAGCGCAGCATATTCTGGATACCATGTATGGACCTAATTTATTTTCAGTGACGGCAACGGTCGATATTGGCCGTGAATCGTGGGTGATTAGTTATACGGATCGTGCATCGATTACATTTAATCCTGAAAAAAATACACCCATTGAAAAATATCAATTATTGCCGGGGTATTCTGCGCTTAAGAATTTAGCTCCGAATGAGGCCGTCCAGTTACCATTTAATTCAAAGATAACTAAATTACCCGCGCCTGTAATTAAAATTACATTGGATATTGTAGCCTCTAAAACTATTTTTAAAGGAGATGCCAAGCGGGCCGATAAATTACTGACAAAATTGCTTGATTTAAAAAGTGAACGGGGCGATAAAATTAACTTTGTATTTGAGTCATTTCCTGTGATTCAAAATACAGCGGAAGTGAATGTTGGACTCCCGATAGAAGCCAAATTGATGATTGCTGTTTTAATTATTACCAGCTTATTCATTATTGTTTATATTCTTCTAAAAATTAAGCAATTAGATATTAATAAAGCGGCGGTAAATGCTCAAATGGCAACGGCAAAAGCAACCGCTGTATCGGGGAATAATACGGATCGAATGTCTCAGCCGGTGGGGAAATCGTCGGTTGAAACATTGGTCGTATCGACGAATGCAGATTCTCGGTTTTTTGGGTTTGTATCCGAGCATAATATAGCCACATTTTTATCTATCATAAAAAAACGGAGATTGTCGGTAGATCAATTGGTAATGTTGGTCTCGTACTTACCTCCCCATATGGGTAAGTCCGTGATTGAATGTATGGATGAAGCGCATCAAATGGCCATTATTCAAGCATTAAGTATCGAAAAAGTGGCGGATAAAAATCAACTGGTTGCGTTAGAAACGGCACTTAAAGATGAGCTTGAATGTGCGATCGGTGGTGTGAATATGGTTACTCCCATTGTTGAGACCTTTAACGATCAAGCGAAGAAGGTCTTTTTAGACGGATTAAAAACAACCCCAGATATTTATAACCAGGTACGACCACGTATCTTTTTATATGATGATATTGCACGTTTAGATGATCGCGATGTTAAAAAGATCATCCAGGCATTAAAAATTGAAGTATTGGCAACCGCCATTGCTAATAGCGAAACAGATGCTAGTGCAAAATTGAAATCAAATTTAAGTGCAGCAGCCAGTGCGATGGTTACACAGTTTATTGATCTTAAAAAAGATACAATCAAGGCCACCGATATTCATCATGCTCAATCGGTTGTTGTGGATCAAATGACGCAGTTAAACCATGCGGGGACCATTGACGTGGTATCCAAAATAATGGGTTAGAAAGGAATTTAAAATGAATATAATGGTTCTTTTAGGGATGCTGGTATCGGTAATTTGTATATTTTACGGTATGCCGGGGTTATGGAGTAATTTGGATGTTTATTTAGATTCACGTTCCTTTATATTAGTGTTAGGGGGTACCGTGGGCGCGGCAATTATTAGTACATCGCCGAAAGACTTTTTATCAATTTTAAAAATTATATCGGGATACATGTACATGAAGCGAAAAAAAACAGACAATTATCAAACCGTTTTAAAGCTGGTTGAAATTGCTGAAGAAGCACACCGTTTGGGAAAAGAAAATGTGCTTGATATGGGAAAGGGGTTTGGTGATGGTTTTTTAGATCGGGCCTTGACATTAATGGGATCGGGTTTAGCCCCGGATTTTGTATCAGTAGCGCTTGAAACCGATATTATGGAAGAAAAGAAACGGCATTTACGAATTATTTCCATGGTGCGTGCCATGGGCTCGTTTGCGCCGATGTTTGGAATGATGGGAACGGTAATGGGAGTAATGAAAGTACTGCAAAATGTGACCGATATTGATTCGGTTGTTGAAGGCATGGGGTTGGCACTTTTAACCACGATGTATGGATTAATTATTTCCACGCTTTATTTTATTCCAATTACAAATAAATTAAAGTATTTGACGGATCAAGATGGTTTGGCTAAAGAATTAATTATGGAAGGGGTGATGGCCATTATGGCGGATCAAATTCCACTAATGGTCGAAAAAAAACTGATGGCTTATTTAAGTTCGGCGGATAAAGCCAAGAAAAATGAGGCCTAATGCCCCGACATAAGCCCTTAGAACCGCCCGTAATGGATGATACAAATACCGAATTTTCGGCGGTTTTTTCGGACTTGATGTCATTTTTAGCGGGATTATTTATCTTATTATTTACCATTGTGAATACTCAAAAAAATGCACCTCAGTATTTTGAAGAAATGAGCGTTAAGTTTGGCGGTGATGGTGTCCGTGTGGATCAAGATACTATGGGAGAATCCCCCCTTGTTCATAATATGCAGACGTATATTAGTGACAATCAACTGAGTCAATACATTGTTTTTGTAGTTGAAGAACAAAAGATACGCCTTATTTTTAATGATCCGATTTTATTTGAGTCGGGCACAAATAAACTTACCTTGTCATCGGAGGCGGTCTTAAATGGGTTTTTAAACATTTTAATGCGTGTTAAAAATTCAATTATTGTGGAAGGGCATATGAATCATGAGTCCCGTTCGGCGGGGGCCAACAAAGATGCCGTAATGTTGCTTTGGGATATGGCCTACTTTCGGGCCGCTGCTGTGGCGAATTATTTAATCGATAACGGGTTGTCGCCATCGCGCGTGTCCATAGCGAGTTTTGGGGGTCAACAACCATTATCAAAGAGTGAAAATGCGGTGGCCCGAAATAAAAACCAGCGCATTGAGATTGCCATTATTCGATCTAAAAAAGAGATATAGTATCCGTTTATTCTTTATTTTTTGAAATTGTTTTTTATTTACGATAAAATGCACTCTATAAAGAGGTGCAACATGACAGTAAAAACAAGTGCGTTAGATTATAAAGTGAAGGATATTTCCTTGGCCAAATTTGGCCGAAAAGAAATTGAGTTGGCGGAATGCGAAATGCCAGGCCTGATGGCTCTTCGGGATCAATATGGGGAATCAAAACCATTGAACAATTTAAAGATCTCAGGGTCGCTTCATATGACCATTCAAACAGCCGTTCTTATTGAAACATTGGTTGTGTTAGGAGCCACGGTGCGTTGGGCATCCTGCAATATTTTTTCAACTCAGGATCATGCAGCGGCGGCCATTGCTCAGGCCGGTATTCCCGTATTTGCATGGAAAGGCGAAACACTTGAAGAGTACTGGGACTGCATGGTTCAAGCCGTCGTGTTTCCCGATGGCACGGGCCCTGATTTGATTGTAGATGATGGGGGGGATGCCACCTTGTTGGTTCACAAAGGAAAAGAGTGTGA
>JBMTIN010000073.1:0-5940 GCA_049437345.1 Candidatus Marinamargulisbacteria bacterium | reverse complement strand
CTCGCCTGGACCCGGCCACGGGAATTCTGACGTATGTTAACGCCGGGCATGCATCACCCATTATTTTAAATAAAGCCAAAGATACGCTGCCCAGTACACTTGGCATGGTGATGGGCATTGATGAACACCATTACTACCCATCAAAACAGGCCAAATTGCACGGACCAACCCACCTTATTTTAACCACTGACGGCGTTAGTGAAGCCCATAATCCATCAAAGGAACTATTTGGTACCCAACGAATCCACACGGCTTTGTTGAACGCCCAACACCAGTGTGCCGCTGACACCACTCGGGCCATTACAAATGCACTGAACCAGTTTTGTGAAACCGCCCCCATTCATGATGATATTACTATACTAAGCGTTCATTACACCCCCATCCCCCCAAAATCTGTGACTAACCCACTGGCGGTATCCTTTCAAAATGATTGTCAAGAACTCATCAAACTTCAACATGTGAATGACATATTTTCAACCCACCACAATATTCCAACCAATATTCAAAAAACCATTAATCTTGTTCTTGAAGAACTATTGTCCAACACTATTTTTTATGGCTATGCCGACACTGATCCACACACTATTTACGTCTCTTTTTACTACCAGCCTAACGCTGTAACGATCACGGTGGAGGATGACGGCATCCCCTTCAACCCATTGACCGATGCACCAACGCCCACGAATCCTCTGGATATTGAAAATCGCCCCCCAGGCGGCCTGGGAATTCAACTCATTAAAAACATGGTGGATGATATTCAGTATCATCGAGACAAAACAAAAAATAAAATAGAAATTAGAAAGGATTTATCATGAATACACACATTGATATCGCCACCAATACAATAACCGTTTCCGGACGAATTGATACCCTAACCGCACCAGAATTTGAATCCAAGTTATTGCCCCGAATTACAAAAACATCGCCTAAAATTACTATTGCCTGTCATCATGTAGACTATATTTCATCCACCGGATTGCGTGTCTTTATTCTAGCCAAACAAAAATGTCGCTTATTTAATGGCGCCGTTGTTATTACAGGTTTGGATGATTTTTTAAAAGATATTTTTGATGTATCTGGTTTAACTGAATTATTTGAATTTGATTAATATAGTTTCGGCCCTTATTATTCTGATCTTCCCACTGAATGCCGGCTCCGTTATTCAGCCCTTATCGGATCATCTGACAATCCAAATTGATCATTTTTCCAGCAATGTGGTTAGCCAATCTACTTGGCAATATCTTCGAAACGTAACGCCGATACCTCCCGCACCGTTACTGGTCGATCTTAGAAATAATCCAGGGGGGTACCTGCACGATGCCTTACGATTTTCTGCCACGTTTGTCACACAAAACCACTTAATTCAACTTCGTCATAGCCATGATATGACGGCTATCACACGTCCATTAAAACACCCTTATTTTCCGGTATCTCGCATTATTATTTTAGTGAATGAACACACGGCATCGGCCGCCGAAGCTGGGGCTTATGTCTTATCCCACCACCCAAACGCCGTGATTATTGGTACCAATACACTGGGCAAGTCCAAAGTTACCTCAACACAAAAATCGAAAGAGAATCACGATGAATTTCAGTTACCGCATGGTCATATTATTCCCAATATCTTTTTTCGATTCCCGTCATCCGCACCCACTGAAAATGTGTATCTTTCCGCCATTCAAATGGCCCATCAATACTTAAATGATCGTGATTCAAAAAACCGCTCTGAGCGAACCATAGGTAAGTGATTAAGAGTCACGGTATCCGGCATAATGGAACAAATATCTTGATGATAATAGTAATTTGACCATACAAAGTCAGGCCGTAATGTTATTAATGGATGTTGCGCCAATAGCCAATGAAAATACCGCCCAATTCCACCATCTAAATAGCCACTAATGCCACAAGGCCGCCCATAGGTTTTGGCCAACTTTAAGGCATGAAGAGTGACTTGAATCCCGCCCAAGCACACGGGTTTTAACATTAATCCCACGGGGCAATCCTTAAATGCGTGAATATCATGTACCGATCGAATCGACTCATCCAATAAAACTCGGTGAGGAAAATGATCGATTATATGGTGTAGCAGTTCCGTCTGGTCGGGAGATACCGGTTGCTCAATCAATATATCGGACGGCAATTGTTTCAATGTGTCCCAGTTGGATGCATCAAACGACCCATTGGCATCTACCGATATATTTTCTAGCGCCGCCCCCCGTCCCTGATCATGCAATAGGGTCAATATGAGAGGCAATGTCGATGGGGTGCATTTTAACTTAATGTGAGTATACCCCATCTGATGTGCCCGCTGAATTTGAGACTCATACGCCACAATATTATGCTGAATGCCAATCATGGCCGCCCCATAAATGGGCACTGAATGTGCGATCCCTAAAAATGCGCCCATTCCCATGGGGTGTTTGGCGGCCTGAATTTGGGTCCATAATTGATCTAGCCCACTGGCACATATTGGAAAATCAAGAGCCGCGGCCCCCATATGCCACGGGGTATCCGTCATGAATGCCGTTAAAATATCCGGGGCATGTTGAATTATCCATGACCAGCAAATATCATGGGTTTCTGACATATACGACGCATCCAAAAAGGCCGGTATTTCGCCCCAAAAACACGTATCGTCAAACGTTATTGATACCGCAATGGTGGGACGTGTTGAACATTCCCCGTTCGCCGTTTGAATGGGGGTTTTTAATGGTAAATTTGCACGATACACTCGGAACACCATGCCACTACTTTAGCATATTTTTCATCGCTCGCATGAACGAATAACACCCCCTCTGTTCAATCATAATTATGGCTGTTACACTAATTTTTATGAACTCAAATTTCAGTTTAATTTCATTGGGTTGCGCACGAACGTTGGTGGATTCGGAGGAATTGGTTCAGTCAATTCAGTCGGTGGGATTTACCATGGTTCCTGAAGGCACCAAAGAACAAGTGACGGTATTAAATACGTGTTCATTTATTCAAGCCGCAATCGATGAAACGGAAGCCAATATCACCCAATTAATCGAGCGAAAAAAACAAGGGGATATCAATTATGTGTGTGTTGTAGGGTGCTACCCATCTCGATTTAAAGAATCCCAACTCAAAAAAAAATATCCCGACGTTGATTTATGGTGCACCACCAAAGATGAAAAAACATTGCATAAACGCATGGCTCAATTAATTTTTAACCAAAAATTCACCCCCAAAGTTTCTTCAAAATACACCAAAATTAGCCCCAGCCATTATGCCTATTTAAAAATATCGGAAGGCTGTGATAATTGGTGCGCATTTTGCACTATTCCCAAAATCAGAGGCACCCACACATCCAAAACAATCGATCAAATTCGACAGGATGCCATGTTACAAATGGCCATGGGTGCCAAGGAATTGATCATTATTGCCGAGGACACCACCGCGTGGGGCGAAGATATTTATGGCACCCCATCACTCGAAAAATTAATTGAAGGATTATCCGATTTAGACGCATGGATTCGGTTAATGTATATTTTCCCGTCCCGGGTAAATGATCGGTTAATCGCGGCCATCGCAAATACCAAAAATGTTATTCCTTACATTGATATGCCCATTCAACATGTCAATTCCGATCTACTCTCGGCCATGAACCGACGACATGATCGGGCATTTTTAGAACGTATTATTACCGATATGCGAACGGCCATTCCCAATCTAGCTATTCGCACCACATTTATTTGCGGATTCCCAGGGGAAACCGACGCTCATGTCGATGATATTTGTGATTTTCTCGATACGTTTCATATTGACCACATTGGGTGTTTTACCTATTCCGACGAAAAAGAAACCCGCGCCCATAAATTTGACCACCATGTTCCCCACAATGTTGCACAATCCCGCCTAGAAAAAATTATGGCCCACCACTATGCTCAACGGGGTGAGCGACAATTGACTCAAATCGGTCAAATTCGGACGGCTATTTACGATGGCCATCGACGGTGCCGAAGTGTGTATGAAGCCCCGGATGTCGATAATGTGATTGTATTGGATACGCCAACGGACACCCTTGAGCCCGGAGATCTCATTCAAGTAAAATTATCCGGGGTCTCCGGCATTGACTTTACCGGGAGTATCCAATCATGAGTAGCATATTTACTCAAATTATTCGCGGCGATATCCCCTGTCACTTTATTGCCGAAGACGACCACTTTTTTTCGTTTTTAGATATTTCGCCAATCGCTCCCGGTCATACGCTGGTTATTCCCAAAGTTGAAACCGACCGTTTTTTTGACCTTGACCCCACAATATTGGCTCACTATTTACCCTTTGCACAATCCATTGCCAAAGCACTCGAATCCACCTTTGACTGTGATCGTATCGGCATGGTCGTGGCAGGATTGGATGTCCCGCATGCCCACTTACACTTAATCCCAATACGATCCATTGATGATCTTAATATGAAAAATGCCCAGCCCGAAACAAACAATATTCTTTCCACTACGGCGACAACGATTCGAAACACACTGGATTCAATAGCACCACAAAAAAAATAACCATGTACATTTTTTATGATTTTGAAACCAGTGACAAAGATTTTCTCGGTCAAATTCTGTCATATTATTTTGTTTTAGTGGATGATACCTATTCGATGATCCGTGAATATGACGGCGTTATTCAGCCCAATCGAATGGAACTTCCCCGTGTCGAGGCCTTATTGGTCAATCAGCTATCTTTAAATAAATGCCACACTAAGGGACAATCCGAATTTGATGCCGCCAATGGTATTTACGACTTTTTACAAACCGCCACCAATGAATATGGGGCATTGCCATTGGTTGGATTTAATTCAGCACGGTTTGATTTTAAGCATTTAGAAAAATTATTGTTAAAGTATGGATTAAACCCGACTTTTTACGGAAAAATTAGCTCCTTAGATATTTACCAATTTACTAAATATTGTGCTTTAACCAACATTGATTCGTTCCCATTCATTGCCAAAAAATATAATGATACTCCCGCCTATAGTTTTAAACTTGAACATTTAGCCAAAGCGTTTAATTGCCTAGACACGCCACAGACCCACGATGCGAAAGATGACGTATTATTAACGATTGAATTAACAAAGGCCTTGGAATCTCGATTTAACACACGTCTGGCATTGTTTCGAACGCAACAACACAATACACAATCATTCACAACCCCAGGCCATCAACTCAAAGAACCCTACTTGGCATTTGAGCAAACGGCCAATACCCCCATTGTTAATACCCGGCACTGGATGGTCATTGGGACCGTTAATAAATCCACGTTTATTTTATTGGATATCGACGCTTATCAAAAAAGTGACCGAACATCGCTAAATGACTATGGCACCATTACGCGTTATTTTAATACACGAAATAATGCGCTATATGTATCTTCTCACCCCCTCACGGATACGAATCAAGTTATTTTAAACGACCCTCATATTCAAACCATTCGTCAACAAGCCTCCGACTATTTCTCACTGTTCCCTGTGGATTGGGATGTTGAATATCGACCATGGGCCATGGGATTCACAGCAATTCCCATTCTTCGACAATATATTGAACGCTTATCTCAAAACCCCAATGATTACGATGCGATTATTCATGACTGGCGACAATTAAAACGGAACAACCCTGAACGAGTATCCCAATATAACCTTATGATTCAATTATTCAACCGCTATTATTTAAACCACCACCCATCACCTAAAAAAGAACATATTCAAAAATATATTACCAAACGATACAAAACCGGGTCCCTTTACCGTAATTCTGCCGATGCCACCTCCCCGATCAAAGACCTAGCCACGGCTCGATTTCACTTAGCGAATCCATCAACAACGCCTCAAACAACCCAATTGTTAAATGAACATATCACATATGCTGAATCTTTTATTGCCCAATATCTATCACATACATCGTCGATCTAAGACAC
>JBMTIN010000072.1:0-5945 GCA_049437345.1 Candidatus Marinamargulisbacteria bacterium | reverse complement strand
TGGATTATTCTCGGATCAAATGGATAATACCTTGTTACGGTATCGGTACACTAATTCACTAGAGAAGCCATTAACGCCGGTGCATTCATTGAATGACGAATCGGTGGTTTATGATAGAGATGCTATTTTTGGTTTTATTGGTTCAATGTCTAAAACGGATGCTAACGCAGATGCTTTTTTAGACGGATTAGCGGCCGCAGGGTTTATTCAACCGGTGTTTCAACGAATTCAAGCCAGTGATTCGGTTCATCCGAGTTCGGTCGGTTTTTATGAATTAATGGGGTATACCATTAAGGCTGATTTTTTTGACGCGGATGAGATCGCTATTTTAGGGGCATTTTCTGATGATTCAATCGGTTTAACAATGGCTCAGAATACCATAGCATTACAATTGGGAGTAGAGGCAGATTTAGAAAGTAAATGGCGAGATTCATCCAAGAGCAATGTGGCTGAATTTTTTTCAGAAGATAAAGGCCCTAATCATAATTTGCCGCCTCAATTATTACGTTATGTGGGTGAAAAGGTAGGTGCTTCTATTCATGGTATGGATGATGCGATGCCATTTATGAGTTACGATTGGCATGCATTGAAAGCGGCACATAATGGCATGCTGTCGATGCAAAACCGTATTCGATTATTTTATTTTATTACCCAGGCACAGGTGACCAGTCTTCAGGTGATTGCCAAGCAGTTGGATAACGTGTCCTTTATGGGCACCTCGGCGATTGAGGCTGATTTGCAAATTTTAGAAAAACGCGTGGCAAAACAAACCGAATTATTAGCGCAAATTAATTCCAAAACCGCTCAGTTTGTTGAAATTAATAATCAATATTATCGTCAAAAACTAAACACCATTAAAGCGAGTGACGTGGGGATTCGGGTGGCAAAAGGCGTTAAATTATACGGGGATCTAGCGGCGGCAGGCACCTATTTGGTGGGACAGGGATTGTATACGGCGGCGGCGGTGGCTGGAGGAATAGCCACCCCTTTAGGGACTAGCTTATTGATAAGTGCCGAAACCACCGTAAAAGTGGCGGCGGGCATGCAAATCGCCGCTATGGTGGGTGAGGTTACTGAAAAGTCCATTCGACTTGCCCATGAATATGGGTTGCCTCAAAAAATGGATGAGGATTTATTTTTACAGGATTCAATGCAAAGCCATGATGATGCACAAACAATATTTAAACAAATGACCGGGTATAAGTCCCCCGTAGAGTTTTCGAATGGGGGCGCTTGGGAAAGTGATTTTCAAGGTAATGTTGAAAACATAAATGATTTTAAAGATATTTATCGTGAGTATTCTCCTTTATATACCGATTCAAATGGCGATGGCAATGGGTATGCATATGTTTCAGAACCGTTGGGGCGGGATGTTTGGAAGATGCCCAGTGATACGGTGGCCAATAAACAAGGCGACTGTGAAGACTATGCGGTATTGGCCGCGTCCATAGCGACAAACGTTGGGATCGATGCTAGTGAATTGAGAATTGTTAATGGGGTGTTAAATTATGGTGGGGACGTACCACGCTCGCATACCGTGTTAATGTGGGATGCTTCCGGTGAGTTTTCAACAACATCCGACGATAATGGCCGACACCAATTTTCAAATGGGGAAAATATTCAAGTGATTGATTTAACCGCTCCCTTAAATGAGGATGAGTTTTACACGTTGGACAAGTACCAATTGAAATATGGGGTATTTCAGCCGATGTATTCTTATGATAATCCAGGGGCAACACAGGCAAATCTTGGGTATGGATTTCAAGATTATGAGGTAATGGGGTATGGGCCCAGCGCATCGATTTTTCCGGACCCATTAACACCCAAGGGCCCGAAGGATTTGGGACCGTATGCCGATGGAAATGGGTATTCGTATGAGTTTGATCAAAATTCCGGTCGGCGATCCGTATTACGAATTTATAATGAATCAAATACGGTCGTTGCAACACGTTCGTTGCCATTAAAAATTGAGTATGGTCAGCAGACATATACCACCACCAGCCCCACAGGAGATTCGGTGACGCTTACATTGTTTGGTAACTATGACGATACATCGTCATTAAATGTGACGGATGCCGAGGGGGTCAAGGGAGCGGTAAAAAATAAACTTGCAGAGGAAAACCCCTTATTGGTATTTGATGAAAACAATATTGATTTGAGTGGTGCTTTGGGTGACTATGTGGCGACGGATGTATCTCAGCCCTATGAATCTCGGGCGGTTATTGGGCGTGTGGCCGGGCATAACACCGGCGGGGGTATTTTGGGGCAGGATATTGCCCTACCTCAAATGCAAGCCATTATTACCATGGAAATGGAAGAACATGCGTTACTGAATGAAATGGTTAAATTGTCATTAAATCCACTGAATATGTCAACCAATGACAATGAATTTAGTGTGTATGATTGGCCCGCATTTCAATTGTTGCAACGGCGATTATTTTTGGTTCAGATGAAGATGAAAAAAATGTTTTTAGTAATGAAGCTTCGGGCGGAGTTCTTTTCGTTGATTGGGGCGCGAATGGGGGATACCGAACAACGGCAAGTGGGGTCGTCGATGGACCGTATTTTTTCATCTCATTTTGCTCAGATGACTCATTCAGTTGAGGCTCTACAAACATTAATGACGTCAATGCAATCGATTCGACAAGCCAATTATGATGTGGATGCAAAGCGAGAGCAAGCCGTATGGGAATTGGCATTTCGGGTCCCGGTGAATGCGATGTTATCGGCCGTGTCAATGATTCCACAACAGGGGCCATTAATCAAAGCCAGTGTTGATGCCTTGGTGGGAGTCCTTGAAAAGACCATTGTGTTTTTTGGGAGTCAGCATAATGCAATTTACTTGAAATCGGTGTCTAGTATACGCAATTCGACATCTTTAATGAATTTAGGCACCAGTTCAAGGTTACAAGGGATTAATGATCTTTATAATTTAGATGATTCATCAACCTATGATGATTTGAAAAATATACTGCATACATCAGTAGGTAATATTCCCATTCCTGGCGATAATCTTGATGATCCATCCAGTTGGGGATCTCAACCCCAAGATATTTATAATACTGGGGGGAGGACTATCAAAATTGATGATATTGTGTTCCATTATTGGAATGCCCATGGGTACAAGACACCCACCATGAGTACCATTTACAGTGGGGCAGAGCTTGCACCAGATACAGGAAAAACATTGGCCACGGAATCGTTGGAAGATTATATGATGAAACGATTGTCCAGTCGGTATTTTCCAGATACTGGTGATAGCCTTATTTTTTTAGATTCAGTGGTATATGCCATGTCCGGGAGTAAGTTAGCCACCGATATTGATTTTTTTGATTGGATACAAGGACGATTAGCCGCCGAGATGATGCATCAAATTCGATTTAGTATGATTCTGTCAACACAGCGATCCATTACCGCAAATTTAGGGTATACAACCACAGGGAGTAACGATGCCATGAAATTATCGACGGCATTAACAGGTGATATTGGTGCGCATTACTTTCAGCTCCAAACCACGTTATCGGTGTGGGAACAGGCGCAAATTGAAATCAATAACCGTCGATTTACAAAATACAAGGAATTGGATCAAATTATTTTGGAAGGAATTATTTCGGTGGGGACATTGGCGTTATCGGCCATATCGGGGGGACTGGCGGGAAAAATGGCGAGTACGGGAGCCACCATTGGTCAAACCATTGCACGAGTGGCGTTGCAGATATTTTCAGGGGTTACACTGGTAGCGTTAGAGATGGTGACACAATTAACGGAATTAATTTATAATGCAGTGGATGCCGCCGAAGAAAATACGGTGAAGCAACGCCTTGATGAACGTGCCACCGAAACAGAAAGTCCCGATGCATTATCGCAGGGCGAGGATGAAACCAATCTGCAATTTGCCGAACGAAAATTAAAAGCGGAACGCGATGCCGTCAATTCAGAAACCCTTGAAACGGCGGGGAATACCACCACGGGGTTTGCGTCAACATATGTAAATCAGCAGACGAAAGTTCAATTAAAACGACAGGTGCAAGAACTATTTAAAATGATGGAGAGTCACCAAGAGGTGTCGGAGTCACGTGCAGATTTTATTCGTCAATTGGCGAGTAACATGGGGCATGCCTCGGCTCAGGTAAATATTGGGGGCGCATTGGGGCGTGTTCAAGGATTGGCAAAGCAAGCGACGGATAAGGCCCTTGACGTAAAATTTAATTTATTAGCAGCTGCGGCTCGCCGTGAAAATGAATTGCATTCAGCTCAAAAGGGAATGCTGATGGCTGCGACTCAATTGGTATTTGGGATTTTTATGAAGGCCGCGTTTAGAGGGGCTAAAAAAAAGGCTCAAAAATTGGGGGTCGGGTCAAAAAATAGACAAAAGGGGTTCAGCAAATTTACATTGGATATATTGGAATCATCACTCACCAATATGCTTTCAAATTTTGTGACCTTGTGCATGACTATAGACGGCACGGATCGTATGGAAAATGACCGAAACAACAGGGAATCAGATAATAATTCGGCGGCAAAGAAAACCATGGGCAACGTGGCTGACGGAGCTTCAAGTACTCGTGGTCAGTCATTATCGGGACTAGAGCAACGATTATTGAACGCTCAGTTTAATATGGGGGCCACGCAAGAAATGTCGCAATTAAATCAGGTAATCACCGAGGCCTTAACTCAGATGGGTCAAAATTGGGCAGGTCTGATCGCTCAATTAATGAAGCAATTGGCAAAGAAAAAAAATAATGACATGAAACGTGATACTGTTCGTTTAAGGCGAAATGCGAAAGATCCCAAGGCCAGTCTTCAAGGCATTAAAGCCCATGTAAAGCAATTAAAGAATAATAACCCTACCGGAACAAATTTAAATGATTTAGCGGAAACATCAATGAATACGCTAAATGAACAGAAGAAACCAAATAAAACAGAACTCATACAAGCCAGAGAAGATGACATTGCCATGGCCTTGGTAACCGAGGCCAATCGAGGGGATGATGCCTTTAAGACAACCCGCGACCCAAACGATAGATTTAATCCGTTTACGTCGTTTTTATTGAATCAGGGAGCGGATGTTGTGGCTGAAGTGTTATCTGAGATGTCTACCGAAGAACAGTCCGCCGGTATAAAAAAAGGCGATAATGTCATGACCTCGGATCGTATTCTTCAAAAAATGATTCGTGGGGATGCTGATTCTCGAGAATTGGCGTCCGAAGTTATGAGTCGGTTATCGGGGTCCCCAGCCGCCAATATGGAGAACGTATTGGATGCGTTTACGAGCAATGGGACGGTAGATGGGGCATCGGTGGATGGTTTTTTAAACCAACTCAAGAATCCTGAAATGGCTAGAAAGATGATTCTTAAGGGGGCCGTTTCTAGTGCGACTAAGGATCGTATGGCGGTGTTGTTTACCACGCCAGATACTGCAAAATCAATAGCAAGATTACTTGCGGCTGGACTAACTACCGATGCGGCACGATTAAAAAACTTACTAATGAATCCCCATACGGGGTTATCTCGTCAAGTAAATATGCTCGGTTCAAATCAAATATCGGATCCCGATGGTACCATTGCCGAAAGCCTAGTGGCGTTGTATTCCGAAGGCACCGACGAAGAATTTAGTCGGTTCCGTCAAAATCCGAAAAGTAAGAAGGTACGCTCAGGATTCTCGGCGTTAAATAAAACCGAGGCAAAAGGGATTCAATCCACATTGAAAAATATTATGAAAACAGAGGGTGAAGAGGTGGTAAAGAATGCCATGAAACGTCAAATGGCGGGAGCGTCACCGTCAAAACAGAGTGAGATTCGTGGCTTGGCCAGTGAACTGGGGTTGATGTTGGAAGACTTACCATCGGAGCAAACATTTGATGGCATGGCCAATACAGAAAATAAAGAGAAACGTTTAAACGAATTATTTCGTGTGGATGGGTCGGGAGGCCGTGAAGGATCGA
>JBMTIN010000071.1:0-6118 GCA_049437345.1 Candidatus Marinamargulisbacteria bacterium | reverse complement strand
ATGACCATTCAAGGTACCGTAAATAAAACCGGCATCTCCTTGGGTATTTTAATACTTTCGGCGACATTCACCTGGATAAATCCAAGCTCAGGCCTAATGCTCTTGGGCGGTATTGGTGGATTTATAACCGCCCTCATTACCATCTTTAAAAAAGAATGGGCCCCTACCACAACCCCCATTTATGCCGCCTGCCAAGGGCTACTACTCGGCGGACTTTCTGTTATGTTTAACCAACAGTATCCAGGCATTGTTATTCAAGCTGTTTACTTAACCTTTGGAACGCTATTTTCACTTCTAATGGCCTACGCATCCGGCAAAATTCGTGTCACAGAAAATTTCAAACTCGGCATGGCGGCGGCCATGGGTGGACTATTTGTTTTTTATATCATCAACTTTTTTTTAGGCTTATTTGGTATGGGCATTACGAGTATTTATGGCAATGGTATTGTTGGGATCGGATTTAGTATTATTGTCGTTGCCATCGCCGCATTAAATCTAGTCCTTGATTTTGACTTCATTGAAAATGGTGCCAAATACGGAGCGCCTAAATACATGGAATGGTACGGTGCCTTTGGTCTAATGGTCACCCTCATTTGGCTGTATATTGAAATATTACGGTTACTGGCGAAACTTCAATCACGTCGAAGTTAACACTATTTAGCGCTCATTGAATGGATAAAACAACGCCTTTTACCCATTCAAAAAAATACCCCCCTATAACGTATGGAAAACCTACAATAATGCGTCAATGGTTTGAATCAACCGGTCATGATCGTTTCGACTGGTTGCAATGGCTTTAAAGTGATCCCGCTCATCAGAAGTTATTCTGGTTGGAATATCCACCTTAATCACAACAAATAAATCGCCCTGACCAAAGCCCTTAATATTTTTAATGCCTTTTCCTTTAAGTCGAAATTTTGTCCCAGATTGTGTTCCCGAGGGAATTTTCAAATCTGTTTGACCCTGTAAAATAGGCACACGTACGGTTGTCCCTAATACCAATTGTGTTACGGGTACAGAAAGTTCAAAAAACAAATCATTCCCTTCACGATTAAATAAAGCGTGATCCTGAACGGTAATAACCACAAACAAGTCCCCTCGTGGTCCACCACCAATACCCACATTGCCTTCACCAGACACCCGTAATTTCATGCCTGTTTCCACGCCGGCCGGCACCTTAATATCCAATGTTTTTTCTTTTTTTTCTCGCTGAATTCCCCCAGTACCATGACACGCCGGGCATGCCGCGCGCTGAGAAATACTCCCCAGAATGGTTCGTTGAACCATTTCAACGTATCCTTGACCGTTACACTGACCACAAGACCGGGTGCTACCAGCTTTTAAATCCAAATAAAAAATGTTAATAGACTGAGACAGCCCCTGCGCAGCTTGCTCCAAAGTTAATGTTAAATCATATCGTAAATCTTCCCCGGAGGATTGCTGAGAAGAGCGACCGCCACTTCGGCCAGATCCACCAAAAAAAGAATCAAAAATATCCCCAAACGCATCGTCAAAACCACCCCCACCACTAAATCCTTCAAAGCCACTCCCCTGATCATCGGTGACCCCAAACTGATCATAACGGGCACGTTTTTGAGGGTCAGACAACACATCAAAAGCGGACTGAACTTCTTTGAATTGATCTTCGGCGCCGGCTGATTTATTGACATCCGGATGATACTTACGAGCCAAGCGACGATATGCCTTTTTTATCTCTTGCTCGTTTGCCCCTTTATCTATTTCTAAAACACCATATAAATCTTTTGCCATTTTTTTGTTCTCTCTCCCCCCCTAAACCATCGACGTATCTATTTTTTGTCGTTGACTTCCTCGTATTCAGCATCGACCACAGTATCATCGGAAGTATCATTTTTTGCATCGGTATTGGCGGCTTGATCTGGCCCGCCCTCGGGAGAGGCGGCATCCGTCGGATTTGCCTGATACAACTCTTTAGAAAACTCATGTACTTTCGCCTGCAATGCATCTGTTTTTTCTTTAATCGTATCGGTATTATTGCTGGCCAATGCCTCAGTTAATTCTTTAATTCCCTCCTCAAGAGACGCCTTGGTGGCATCACTTAACTTATCTTTCGCCTCATCCATTGTTTTTTGTGTTTGATAAATTAAATTATCAGCGGTATTTTTGGCCTCAATCGCTTCCCGTTTCTTTTTATCTTCATCGGCTGATGCTTCGGCTTCTTTTTTCATGCGCTCAATATCATCTTCCGATAATTCCGAACTTGCCGTGATAGTAATCTTTTGCTCTTTACCGGTCCCCTTATCCTTGGCTTTTACGTTTAAAATACCGTTGGCATCAATGTCAAAAGAAACTTCAATTTGTGGCACACCACGCGGTGCAGAAGCAATACCTTCTAAGGTAAATCGCCCCAATGTGCGATTATCACTCGCCATTTCACGCTCACCCTGCAAAACATGAATTTCAACACTGGTCTGATTATCTGCCGCCGTTGAAAAAACTTGACTTTTTGATGATGGAATCGTGGTGTTTCGCTCAATCAGTTTAGTGCAAACCCCACCCAAAGTTTCAATCCCCATCGATAGCGGTGTAACATCCAATAACACAACATCTTGAACATCGCCCGCCAATACTCCCCCTTGAATAGCGGCCCCTAAAGCTACAACTTCATCGGGATTAACGCCTTTACTTGGGTCCTTACCAAAAAATGATTTTACAGCATCCTGAATGGCTGGAATACGCGTTGTTCCGCCAACTAAAATGACTTCGTCGATGTCATTCGCAGATAATCCGGCATCAGACAGTGCTTTCTTACATGGGTCTATCGATCGCTTAATATACGTATCAATCATTTGCTCAAATGCGGAACGGGTTAAGTTTATATTCAAATGTTTTGGCCCCGAATTATCAGCCGTAATAAATGGTAAGTTAATATCTGTAGACGGCGTTGACGATAATTCAATTTTTGCTTTTTCAGCCGCTTCTTTTAATCGCTGTGCCGCCATTTGATCCTGACTTAAATCAATACCCTGCTCTTTCTTAAACTCTGTTACCAACCAATTAATAATAACTTGGTCTAAATCATCTCCACCCAAATGAGTATCGCCATTGGTGGCCAATACTTCAAATACCCCGTCCCCTATTTCTAAAACAGATACGTCAAAGGTGCCGCCCCCAAAATCATATACGGCAATCTTCTGATCGTTTTTCTTATCTAACCCATAGGCCAATGCGGCCGCTGTTGGTTCGTTAATAATTCGCAATACATCAAGCCCCGCAACTTCCCCGGCATCCTTCGTAGCTTTTCGTTGAG
Organism: Candidatus Marinamargulisbacteria bacterium; assembly: GCA_049437345.1. Lineage (GTDB taxonomy): Bacteria > Margulisbacteria > Marinamargulisbacteria > UBA817 > UBA817 > UBA817. The sequence continues at coordinate 2,829 of JBMTIN010000071.1, read as the reverse complement.
AATCATTAAAGTAAGCCGGCACTGTAATCACCGCCTTGGTTACTGTTTCACCTAAATACGCCTCGGCATCCGCTTTAATTTTTTGCAATACTCGTGCCGATATTTCCGGTGGGGCATAATTTTTATCTTTGACACTAAACTCAATTCCACCATCTTTTCGTTTGGTTACTTTGTAGGGCATATTTTTTTCATCGTCTTTTAATTCAGTGAACTTTCGCCCAATAAATCGTTTGGCCGAATACACCGTGCCGCCGGGATTTGTTACCGCTTGTCGCTTAGCCACCTGACCAACCAAGGTGTCTGAATCGGTAAACGCCACGACCGATGGTGTGGTGCGCGCCCCCTCGGCATTGGCAATAACGGCAGCGTCTTTCCCCTCCATTACAGAAAAACATGAATTGGTTGTCCCCAAGTCAATTCCAATAATTTTATTTGATTCTTTTTGTGCCATTTTTTTCTCCTTCTCTTATTTATTTTGTTGATACAACCACCATTGATGGGCGAATAACACGCTCATTCAACGTATACCCCGGCTGCATTTCTTTCACCACGGTATTCTCATCTTTATCAGGATGCGATTCCTGAGAAATCCCCTGATGCAATGTGGGGTCAAATGGTTGATCCAAAGCATCGATTCGCACCACACCCAGTTTATCTAAAAACTGAGTCAACTGCGTTTGAATCATTTCAAATCCCGTCACCACAGCCTGAACTTCGGATGCATCTGTTCGGTTTGCCTGTCCCATGGCCAGATCAAATGCATCTAAAATAGGAAGTAAGTCGGTAATTAAACGTTCATTGGCAAACTTAATGGCATCAACTTTCTCTTGCTCTTTTCGTCGTTTAACATTCTCTAGCTCCGCCAAGGATCTTAAGGCTTGGTCTTTGGCATCTTCCGCATCACGTTGATACTGGTCACGCTCTTTAGTTAAATCTAAACAAGCCTCACGCTCGGCGTTCAATGCCTCTGACAACTCGTCTACCTTCGCTTTGGTTGACGGCTTTTTAGCACGTTTTTTTGACGGCTTTTTCTTTTCTTCATTTCCCTCAACGGCCACTTTATTTAAATCTTTTTCTTCGTTTGTCATAATGCTCCTTTCACTTTATCAAAATTGAATTAGCTCGGCTAGAGTTTCTTCGGACCGAAACCACCGTGCCATATGCCCATAATCCATTCGTGTTGGACCCAGTATTCCCAAAGATGCAATGGGCACCCCAGATAACATCATTGGAATAGAAATCAAACTGGACTCATTTAACCGATCATCCTTCAACTCTTCCCCAATGGAAATACTCATCTCATTTGTCTGAGACGTACGGCCAAATAACTGTGCCAATGTTGACGTGTCATCCAATACATCCAGTACTTTTTCAACCGCTTCTTTGGTTGCATAATCCGATAACGATAAACATTTCCTGACATTTTTAATTAACCATGTGGGTTGTCCTAAAAAAGAGGCATCGTCATTGGCCATTGCCTCGTGAACTACCTCAATAAAATCACACTCTTTCTGAGAAAATGAAGCACGCAATAATTCATTCCGACGGTTCTCTATGGGGTATACCGATGATAGCCAACTCACCAAATCCGAATGCGCCAACCCCGACACATCAAATGAAAATCGAACCGGTAACTTTGATACAATCCCCACTCGATGAAATACCAACAATAGCCCATTAAATGCACTGAGAGACACATATTGCACCATGGCAATATCTCGCAATTCGGCCCCCCGCAAATTTAATAAGGTGATGTACGGTATTTTAGATGCTAATCGGTCCAAGAACTGATCGAATAAAAATCGAAATTTACCATAATAAGTTTGTGCATCCACATGCGCATCTAAAGATAACGCCGATGGAATCGTTAATCGATCCACGTAAGCACGATACCCTTTATCTGTTGGAACACGCCCTGACGATGTGTGCCGCTTCTTAATATATCCGCCATCATCCAGTACCGAAAAGACCTGCCGAACAGATGCCGGCGATAATTGAATGTGCAAACGATCCTTCACCATGGTCGATGAAATTGGCTGACAAGAATCAATAAAATGATCTACCAAACACGTTAATATTGTCTTCTGCCGGTCATTCATGTCCCCATTATAGCACTCGACCCATGCGAGTGCTAGTTTTTTTGAGCTACGGCAGGATACGCATATATAGGGGACCACTTAGCTGACAAATCCGTCGTTAAAATGATGGACTTAAAATGCGCCAATACCGCTAATATATCCAACGAAACCAGCCGTGGTTGATAATCAATCCCCCCCGGCCAATCCCCCAAATGCTCCCAAATAATCGGGGTTTCAAATAATGCCATCCAATCGGGCATCGCATTTAATGCCAGTTGATGCAATGTTGAAATTGGCGAAATGCCATCCGTATTGGTCTGAAATAATTGCGCATTTAGCCATCCCTTCCGGGATACACTCGTGATAACCCTCAATGATGACGTAGGGACAACTTGTGCATACGCATCAAATAACGATACCCCATATAGCGGAATGCCTTGAGCCATTGCTATCATTTTTGCCGTGGTTAATGCCAATCGAACCCCCGTGTAATTTCCAGGGCCTAAAATAGTACAAACGCCATTTAAAGCCCCCCCCTTCGAAATGAGCGCCTTCAATTGTAGTGGCAATTGTTCAATATTACCCAATCCATCCCAGGCATATTTAATTGAATGAGACTCGGAATATACCCCATAATCAATGGGATTTTGAACCGCATTAATACCTAAAATCATAATATTCATTAAACCAATCTTCCCATGGCTGGTAAAGAGAATAACAACTGAGTGGATCCAATGAAGGAACCCGTTGT
>JBMTIN010000070.1:0-6335 GCA_049437345.1 Candidatus Marinamargulisbacteria bacterium | reverse complement strand
TCTTCACTGTCTTTAGAAAATTTTAGCTCTCTTTTTAGTTGTGCAGAGGTCTTTAGATGCCATTCGCACTATTTTAAGTGGGGGGCGATATTTTAGCGATACGTTTCAACAATTATTAATTAGTCAATATGAAACCCCAACCGTCAAACACCCTCAGTCCATCTTAAGCCAACGGGAATACGAAGTATTTATATTAATCGGAGAAGGTATTCGACAAAAAGATATTGCCACTCAACTGCATATTACAGCAAAAACCGTGGCAACGTACCGCACAAGAATTCTTGAAAAACTCCAATTATCCACGACGGGGGAGCTAATCCATGCCTATTTAAAGTCGAAACATCCACACTATTAACACAAAAAAATAATAAAAGTGGCGCGCTCGCAGGGAGTCGAACCCCGAACCTCCTGATCCGTAGTCAGGTGCTCTATCCAATTAAGCTACGAGCGCGTGAAAAAAATTATACCACCCTCATAAACAAGCGTCCACGCCCCCCTACTTAAAATTCAGTATTCACGTTAAAATAAGTGCATGGATCATGGTGTTCGACGTTGGCTGCAAATATGTATATGCCTAGTGGCTGGAATTGTCATTATTGGGGGTGCCACACGATTAACTGGATCTGGGTTATCGATGGTTGACTGGCAACCCATTATGGGAACCATTCCTCCATTAAGCGAATCCGCATGGCAAGCCACATTTTCTAATTACCAACAAAGCCCTGAATTCCAAATTATTAATTACCATATGACACTAACTGAATTTAAACTTATCTTTTTTTGGGAATACCTGCACCGCATGTTTGGTCGTCTCATTGGCCTGGTCGCTGTTATTGGCTGGGCTTATTTAATGATTCAAAAACGATTAACTCGTGAATTTTCTTGGCGCTGGATAGGGATTATGATCCTCATTGGATGTCAGGGTATTATGGGTTGGTACATGGTAAAAAGTGGCCTGGTCGATACGCCAAGTGTCAGTCACTTTCGATTGGCCGCCCACCTGAGTTTGGCCTTTATTATTTTCTCCCTCATGCTTCGTGAGTATCTCCCCTTATGCATAAAGTCACGCCCAATCAAACAACAACATGTTCGCTTAATTAAGGGCCTCTTCAGCCTAATTGCACTTCAAATTATTTATGGTGCGTTCACGGCCGGACTGGATGCCGGACACTACTACAATACCTTCCCAAAAATGGGCGGTCAATGGTTACCAGAGTCTGCTTTTATGTATGGGCATTGGTTATCAGATCTTTTACGAAACCCCATTATGATCCAGTGGGTTCATCGTTGGTTGGGACTGGGGGTTGTCATCGGAGCCTTGCTTGTTTGGCAAAGCAGTCGGACGTCCCCTCACCGGAGTTACCAGTACAGTGCCCAATGTTTACTTGGGGCCGTTCTATTTCAATTCATTTTGGGCGTGATAACGCTTTTAACCGGCGTGTGGTTACCCGTGGCGTTGGCCCACCAATTTGGGGGACTGATTATTATTACAGCCATCACATCGACGGATTATTTCAGCCGGAACGTCGCGACATAAGTACGTTGGATATGCCATCCCAAAATGCTAGTCGTGCATTTAAAGCACGCTTCGCTGTCGTTAAAACAATGGCCCAATCTGCATCCGTAGAGCAAGCATTCAGAACCATTTGTTCCGCCAATTTTCCATGATGATTCCCATCTAATTCAATATGTCGCTCTAAATACATTATAAATGACTGAATACGTGGATCCGTGTGGGATGACTTAACCAAAGGCTCAAATAATAAGGGAACCAATATTTCACGACCAAAGGCAAATGCCGAAAGTGTGTGTAATATTGAAGAATGAATCATATCAAATGTAAATATCAAAAATTTTTGCACAAATAACGGGATTGTATTATCTCTGATTAACATTTCATAGGTTTTTTTTTGATCGTTTAAGTTCTCTAAAAATGTGTTTATTGAAGGAGTCTCTCCCAAGCTATTTATCGCGGAGACATAATATAAAAAATGACTAATCGGTTGCCCATCAATATTATCACTTTCTTCTTCCAATACAATTTCGTTAATTAACTGTGCATTTTTAGCCGATGCCACCGGTCGCCAGGGGACCGAAACACACGTGAAGTGCCGTTGAAGCCATTTTAATAAATTCATAAAATCCCATACGGAATACACATGATATGACATAAAACAATGCACGTCGGAGACCGTTTGAATTTGAGTGTACAAAGAATGGTTTACAAGGGCCTTTTTAATTGGGGCCAATTGATCATTTATCGATTGAATACGAGGATCGCTCATTGATTATAAGCCGTAAATTGAACAGACATCCGCCATCGTATGACACTGAAATGGAAATTCAATATCCAGTAATTTTTTAGGCACCACCCGATGCGATTGTAGTAATAACTCCGCGCCCATTTCCCCCATCAAAATATTTACGGCGGATTCTGGCAATGCTGCAATCGCGGGGCGTTTTACAGCCGATGCCCAGGCTTTAATCCACGATGATTGCATCAACGGATGTGGAGAAACAATGTTAACGGGTCCCGACAAATCCGGGCGAGCCATCGCCACATAAATGGCTCGAATAGCATCATCCAATGCCACCCAACTGGTATACTGTTCTCCGGACCCAATTGGCCCCAGCATCCCCACCTTCATTAGTGGATTTAACCGCTTAATCACGCCCCCACCGGGATGTAGCACAGTCCCAAACCGGGCATTAATCACCCGAATTTTAGAAGAAATAGAATTACAAGCACCTTCCCAGTCAGAAACAACCGCTGATAAAAACCGATCCCCTAATGGGCCGTCTTCAGTCAATGGCTGATTTGTACTGGGATAAATACCAATGGCCGATGCACATATAAATGTGTCAACCATCGATGAGGTGGTGTTTAGCTGATCCGCCAATACCTGTGTTGACATCACTCGAGACTGTCGAATGCGTGTCTTTTTTTTATCTGTCCATCGCACTGGGGCCGCCACCGATTCTCCGGCCAAATGAATAATAACATTAACATCCGAAAAATCACCTAAAATTCCTTGTTCCGGATGCCAAACAATTTCATGAGCCCAATCCGGCTTATCTTTACGCACCAATTGTTTTACAGTGTGTCCTGCCGCCGTTAAAAAGTGCGTTAAATGACGCCCAATTAACCCCGACCCACCAGTAATCGCAATTACTTTCGGTGATACCGGATACGAATGAAGCAATGTTAGGTCGTGTTTGATTATAGCATGACGATACGTTAACATGCGATCAATAGTCCGGCGAATTCCCCAACCAGACACAAAACGGGCCACGGCGTGAAACGGCAATTTGAAAGAAATCGTATCCACCATTTTCGTCCGAGAATCCGCTAAAGGAATAAATTGATGATCATGTCGCCAAGATTTAAATGGCCCCTTGACCTGAATATCGCTAAACGATATCGATGGCTGGACATCCACATGTTGCGCTAACCAACGAAGGGTTACCCCGAACCGATGAACGTTCATATCCACAAACCGATGCTCAAAATCGCCGACGGAATCCACCAATGTGACCGATTCCCAAGGGGGCAATAATCGCTCAAACGCTCCAGGCCGTGTATGCCAATCATAAATAGCCTTTGCCGGTACCAATACAGTGGATGTTTTAGAAAAGTTCATATGGACTATACTATCAAGAAATAGTTAAAATCCCGAACATTTTCAATTAAATCAATATAACTTGCCGATGTTAATTCATTCGCTATTAGACTCACATAAAATACGTTCAATTTATGAACACTTTTTTGGCATCAAAATGCCAACTACAAAGTAACAATTTAAAAGGAGGCTTGCTATGTCAGCCATATATATTCACCCATTATCAAAAAGAAAGGAGGATTTTTCATCTCAAACATTCATGGATTTTATATCGTCATCATTATTGTTTCCTAATTATTTGAATGATCATCAAAGGGCACGCGTCAATGAAACCAATGATACAATAACATTGGAATTGGATATGCCAGGTATTCAAAAATCAAACCTCTCTATTACATACCAACAAGATGAACTTCAAATTAAAACAACCACCGGTGAAGATACTCGACGAAATTATCACTATCAATATACTGTGCCAGGGATTGATATTAAAAAATCATCGGCTAAATTAAACGATGGGATACTAACACTATCATTAGAAAAAACAAATGATATAAAACCTCAATCACTCACTATTAGTTAACATAATAATGGCCCCGGCAAAGGGGCCATTATCGTTTATTTAAATAAAATCAAATCCCTGATCATTAAATAATTCAGATCGAAAATTCAAATCGCATCGAATAACATCTTGGTCAATATAAATATTGTACATATCTTAAAGAGCTCCAATCATTTTTTGAGATACCATTTTTATGCCCGCCTCACCTAAATTAAAAACATTGAAATTTCTTGATATAAATACGGGCCAGTCAATACAAGATGGTCGGCAATTCTTGCAACTGATATACTAAATTCTATAATGATATTTAACCAATCCGCATTTAACCAATTTATTATTCAGAATAATGTTATCAAACATTTTGACACACCTATTACATTAAAATCTGGCGCCTTATCCCATACCTACGTTAACTGGCGAAGTGTCGCTGAAGATGCCTATTTAATGAATCAATTAACGGATTTTGTATTGGCTTACGCAAAATTTATTGAGCTTTCTGTAGATACATTTTATGGCGTTGCGGAAGGGGCCACTAAACTGGGCATACTAACCCAATTTAAACACGCGCAAAATTCCAGTTTTAAACCAAAAAGCCATACACTGGCCATGGGGCGTGCAAAACCCAAACCCCATGGGGACCCTGGGGACCGGTTCTTTGTTGGTTCGCCAACAGGAAAGGTCTGTGTTTTAGAAGATGTTACTACCACCGGGGGATCTCTGATTAACTGTATTCGTCAACTGAAAGAACATAATATGTCCATTGTGGCCGCTATTGGGCTCACCAATCGAAATGAATTTCGTAACGATAAAAAAAGTGTCAAAGAAGCCCTGGCATCTGAAGGGGTGGTTTATTATGAAATGAGTTGTGCGAATAAGCTTCTTGATATACTAGAAAAAAAATAAACTCTATAATAGAAACAAAAACGTTCATAAAATAGGAAACCTTATAAAGAAATGAAAGGGTTCATTAAAATGGAATTAATTGAGCATTAAACTTGGCCACGACCGACTCTCCCACCAGGGTAACCCGGCAGTACCATAGGCGCAGGAAGACTTAACTTCTGTGTTCGGGATGGGAACAGGTGTACCCCTTCCGCTATAGTGGCCAAGATTAATACTCAACATTTATTGTAACGATTGAATCTAAAAAATATATACCTAAAACTTTAAGCATTGTTAAGCTGCCATTGTTAAGACCTCGATCTATTAGTACTAGTCCGCTGAATACATTGCTGCACTTACACGCCTAGCCTATCAACCTTGTAGTCTACAAGGGATCTTAATCCCGAAGGATGGGAAACCTTATCTTGAGGTGGGCTTCCCGCTTAGATGCTTTCAGCGGTTATCCCAACCATACTTAGCTACCCAGCGTTTACCGTTGGCACGATAACTGGTACACCAGAGGTATGTTCATTTCGGTCCTCTCGTACTAGAAACAACTCCTCTCAAGTTTCCTACGCCTGTAGCGGATATGGACCAAACTGTCTCACGACGTTCTGAACCCAGCTCACGTACCGCTTTAATGGGCGAACAGCCCAACCCTTGGAACCGACTACAGCTCCAGGATGCGATGAGCCGACATCGAGGTGCCAAACCTCCCCGTCGATGTGAACTCTTGGGGGAGATAAGCCTGTTATCCCCGGGGTAACTTTTATCCGTTGAGCGATGACCCTTCCATACGGAGTCACCGGATCACTAGGTCCGACTTTCGTCCCTGCTCGACTTGTAGGTCTTGCAGTCAAGCTCCCTTATACCCTTACGCTCTACAAACGGTTTCCAACCGTTTTGAGGGAACCTTTGAGCGCCTCCGTTACTGTTTAGGAGGCGACCGCCCCAGTCAAACTGCCCACCAGACTCTGTCTTGTTACCGGATAACGGTAAACAGTTAGTAATTCAATGTAATCAGGGTGGTATCTCAAGGATGGCTCCACCAGATCTGACGATCTAGCTTCAAAGCCTCCCACCTATCCTGCACAAATTAAACCAAATTACAAAGCCAAGCTACAGTAAAGCTCCACGGGGTCTTTCTGTCCTGCTACAGGTAATGCGTATCTTCACGCATGCTCCAATTTCACCGAGCCTCTCGTTGAGACAGTACTCAAATCGTTACGCCTTTCGTGCGGGTCGGAACTTACCCGACAAGGAATTTCGCT
>JBMTIN010000069.1:0-6336 GCA_049437345.1 Candidatus Marinamargulisbacteria bacterium | reverse complement strand
CCGTTGAATTTTTAGGGGTCACCGACACATCCACTGGATGATTTAAAAATCGCTTGGCCAATGCTTGAATATCGCGTGAAAATGTCGCTGAAAATAATAATGTCTGACGCTTTTTTGGAATCAATGTTAATAATCGTTTAATATCATGAATGAATCCCATATCTAACATGCGGTCCGCCTCATCTAAAACCAACGTTTGTAATCCTGAAAAAGATACCGCACCTTGCCCATGCAAATCCAATAAACGTCCCGGCGTGGCCACTAAAATATCGACCCCTTTTTTTAATTGATCTTTTTGTGGGTTAATACTAACGCCACCAAACACCACCGTTGATCGTAAGGGCAAATGAACACCATACGTGTGGATAGACGCCAATATTTGTGACGCCAGTTCTCGTGTCGGGGTTAAAATTAACGCACGAATGGGCCGGCGTTTTTCCTTGGTTTCAGCATCCAGTGATAATCGGTGTAAAATAGGCAACGTAAATCCAGCCGTTTTTGCAGTTCCGGTTTGTGCCGTGGCCATAATATCGTCACCACGCAACACCACTGGAATGGCTTTTTCTTGTATGAGGGTGGGTTTAATGTACCCTTTTTCAGACAGTGCTTTTAAAATTTCAGGGGATAAAGAGAGTGAAGAAAACCCTTTATTATCTGAATCCGTGGTGCCAATCAATGCTTTTTTTATAAATTTAATCATAACTAATCTAATGCCTCTATCTTTCTTATCGAATTATCTGGGGGATAACTTTCAGTCTAAAATAATGACGGCATCCGCCCCCCTCCATAGGAATGGCTATTCCCAGTCGGTTACCTCTTTAATGGCCGCCATGTCATGGTCATCATTGGCCCATTGACAAATATCGGCACACCCAACCGTGCCACTGGCTTTAAACAATCGAACGTCTTGAGTATAATTTCCTCGCTTCTTTGGTTTTTTTTCTGAAAACAATAAATAATTATTTCTAAGAACAACAATATAAACAGATGACATGACGAACTCCTAAATACTTTTTTTTCTAATCAAGCATCTTTAAACAAAAAAATAAGTAAATACTTCGTCGCAAAGAAATATAATTAAAGTAAAACTATACACTATATTAAAGCTAAGGGCTATCCCCCCCCCTTTTTAATCTATCCCTTAGGGCCAAATGCCATTAATGATTGTCCCAAGGCGGTGTCGGTAAACTTTTTAAAGTTTTCACGAAACTGATTCGCCAACTTTGCCGCCGTTGCATCGTAAGCCGCGGTATCGGACCATGTATTTTTAGGATCCAAGATATCGGAGGGTACATTGGGTACCTCTGTCGGAACCAAAAATCCAAATACATGAGATTCCGTATAATTAACACCTTCAATGGATCCATCTAAAATCGCATCAATAATCGCACGGGTCGCTTTAATGCTCATTCGTTCCCCCACCCCATAGGCGCCCCCCGTCCAGCCCGTATTGACTAAATACGCATGAGCATCATGCGCCTCTATTTTTTTTCCTAAAATTTCGGCATACTGTGTAGGGTGAACCGTTAAAAAGGGCGATCCAAAACAGGCTGAAAATGTGGCCGTCGGTTCCGTCACGCCCAACTCCGTGCCGGCTACTTTGGCCGTATAACCGCTTAAATATTGATACATGGCCTGGTTTTTATTCAGCTTTGATACGGGAGGCAACACACCATAGGCATCACACGTTAAAAAAATAACTTTATTGGCATGACCGCCCTTTGATACTGGCTTTACAATATTATCAATATGATAAATGGGATATGAAACCCGTGTATTTTCCGTTTTACTGCCATCCGAAAAATCCACATTGCCACTGGCATCCACAACCACGTTTTCAAGTAAGGCATCACGTTTAATGGCCCGGTAAATGTCGGGTTCTTTTTCACTGGAAAGGTCAATGGTTTTAGCGTAACATCCGCCCTCAAAATTAAAAATGCCATCGGCATCCCAGCCATGTTCATCGTCACCAATTAATGCTCGCTTGGGGTCGGCTGACAAGGTGGTTTTTCCGGTACCTGATAGGCCAAAAAACAATGCCACATCACCGTTACGGCCTTGGTTTGACGAACAGTGAAGCGCCCCAATGCCTTTCAATGGAAGAAAATAATTCATCATTGAAAATATTCCTTTTTTCATTTCACCGCCATACCAAGTGCCACCAATCAATTGAATACGTTCAGTAACATTAAATGCCACAAATACGTCGGAGCGCATGCCATAATCTTTATATTCCGGAAAGGTGGCTTTGCAGGCATTCAAAATTCGAAAATCAGGAATAAATCCAGACAACTCGGCTTCCGTAGGACGAATAAACATATTTTTAAAAAAATGGGCCTGCCATGCGATTTCTGTAACTAAACGAACCGCAATACGTGTATCCGTATTGGCACCACAATACCCATCGATTACATAGATTTTTTTGTTGGATAATTGGGAGGTGCACACCGTTTTTAGTTCGTTCCAAGCCTCTTGAGATAACGGTTTATTTGTGGACCCCTGAGATTCCCACCAAACAGACGTTTGTGTCTGATCATCCATAACAATGTATTTATCTTTGGCGGATCGACCGGTAAATTTTCCAGTATCAACACTCACAGCACCAAACGACGTTCGTTGCCCTTTCTCATACCCTTGATTCGTACTCATTTGCTCATGATCATAGAGATCATCGTACGATGGCTGATAAAATATTTGATCAACAGCGTCAATCCCTAAAGTCGATAATTGTAGCTTTTCATACAATTCAGATGTGGTCTGCGTGGACATTACAAGCACTCCTTAAAAAATAATAAGTTAAATTATACGATACACCACCATTTTTACTCAAGGGACATCAAGATTTCATCGATAATAACTCAGAGGAATTATGCCCCACATTATACGAGTTCTTTTTTTTATTATTGTTTTGGGTGGCATCACGCCCATCTTGGCTACAGAATTTAAAGTGAGTGGTTTAACTGCTGGCCCAAATCCTATTGTACGAGGCAAAGATCCGTTGATTATTAACTATACGGCCACAACCTTTCATGAAAGTGCCTATGCTATTTATACCATTACCGGTGAATTAATGAGCAAAAAATCATATGCATCGAATACACCTCAAATAACCCATGCGGGGGAATGTTTTTTTCAGTTATTCGATACCGGTCAAATCGCAACGCTCCCTCCCCAGCTTTACATTATTATAATGCAATTTAAACACGGAACAAAGGTCATTAATAAAAAGCAATATGTGGTTATTAAATAGCCTAATTATTGGGATTGCACTGAGCCTGAATACCTGGGGAATTAATTTAAATGATACCCCCTTATTTAATCCTTATTTATCGGGCAAAAGTGTGGGGTTAGGAAAATCATCCACCGTATCAACATTCGATTACAACAATATGACACAAAACCCCGCCAGCATTGTTCGCCAGCAAGGGCTATCCCTTCATGCCAGCCAATATCTCGGGATCGACTACAGTACCATTGCATTTAGCTATCCGTATAAAAACGTTACGATTGGGGCACATTATGTGGGGTCTAGTATGCCCAACATGGGGAGATCCATCAATAATGGCACCACAATCGTATCCGTTGATGGCGATGTCCCCTATTCATTTCAATCGTTATCCTTAATTACAGCCATAAAATGGGCCATGATTAATATTGGCCTTGGCGGACAATACCAACGGCTTCAATTGGATAATAAGCATTATGCCACTCTTAAACCCTTTGTCGGACTCACGCTACATGCGATTCCCCAGCTCATAATGGGGCTATCAATTCAAAATATAAGGACCCAATCTTATGCTAACAACGCGCTTCAAAAAAAACACCCTATCTATACTTTGGGTGGCACCTACAAGGTGACAAATTTCACGTCGGCTCACGTTGCCTTCATCAATAATGAAAACGAACTCACGGCCCATGAAACGCTGCACTTTGGCATTGATCATTATTTAAATGATTATATTCCGCTTCGATTTGGGCTTGATCATAATCGGCATTCCTACGGAATCGGATTGAATTTAGACCCATTTGAAATTGACATCGGATGGGCGCAATCACGAACATCTGAATTGGATGATCAAGTGACCATTAGCTTCTCTTATGGATTTAAACAACGAAACCATTTATATACCAAAGCATCAGTGTTAAACTAACATTGTGAAACAACCGATTGAGATTCCTTCACTTGACAACCATCATAATGACGTTTTTGAAATGGTGCATTTACTTGATACCGCCATTAAAAAAAACTCACGCGATGCCTTTGCTCCCATTGTAACCTTTTTGTCGGATCATTGCTTATCTCATTTTCAAGAAGAAGAAACCATTATGAGAAATGCTAACTTTAATCTATTACATGAACATCAAATAGAACATCGCCAATTTATTAATCAAATCAAACAAATCAAAAAAATGTATAATGAAAATATCCATACAACACATATTGCTTACGGCATACGCCAATTAATTGATCGATTAATTATTCATATACAAACCATTGATATTAAAATGAAAGGATTACCGCATTGACATCATTGCATTCAAAATTTGAAACCTATTTAGTTGATCAAGGATTGCGTTATACCGGGCAAAAAAAAGATATCATCGATGCTATTTTAACCAAAACAGACCATTTTGAAATTGATGAGTTCATTTCTGAAATGCATGTAAAAGGGTGTCGTGTAGCTCGGGCAACGGTGTATCGAACTGTAAAACAACTTCTCGACGCCAAATTAATTCAAAAAATTTCCGGTTCCAATGGTCGCATATACTATGAATATAATGATGGTTTAGAACACCACGATCATGTGATTTGCAATCAATGCGGAAAAATTCTTGCAATCAAAAATAAAACCATTGAACGTGCCATTCAAAACGAATGCAAAGCACTGCAATTTAAACAAGAATACCGATCATTGCATATTTATGGCACCTGCCATACCTGTGCAAATTAGGTTAACGATCCCCAAGACGGCCCCGATTCCACATCAACCACCAAAGGAACCAAAAGCGAGACTGTGGATACCATTATATCGATAATCTTTGGAACAAGCCGGTCATACTCTTTCGGAAAAATATCAAATACCAATTCATCGTGCACCTGCAAAATAAGCTTGGATTGTACCGATGAAAAAAGTGGTACCATATCGACCATGGCCTTTTTTATAATATCAGCCGCGGACCCTTGCACCGTGGTATTAATTGAAATACGTTCGGCATTCGCCTGAACTGATCGCTTGGGGTTGTTAAAGTCTACCAAGCGACGTTGACGACCAAAAAGTGTTGTAACATAACCATTATTTCGGGCATCACGTACCACATCACCCATAAATGTACGAATCCTAGAAAATTCAGCATAATAAGCATCAATAATATCTTTGGCTTCCGCCCGCGAAATACCCAGCTGATCCGCCAATGCAAATGCCGATTGACCGTATGTAATACCAAAATTAACCGTTTTTGCTTGATCACGTTGAATTTTAGTCACATTGTCGTACGCGACGCCAAATATTTTAGCCGCCGTGGACTGATGAATGTCATGACCAGCTTTAAATGCCTGAATCATGGCCGGGTCGTTGGCCAATGCGCCAACACGCGTAATTCAATTTGTGAATAATCTACCGATAAAATACAACCATCTTTAAATCGAGACATAAATGCACAGCGAATTTTTTGGCCTTCTGGAGATCGCACCGGAATATTTTGAAGATTGGGATGATTGGACGACAATCGCCCCGTTGCGGTTACGGCCTGATTGAACGAGGTATGAATTTTTTGGGTCATGGGATGCACCAACTCTGGCAGTCGATCAACATAAGTGGATACTAGTTTTTTATACATTCGATATTGTAAAATTTCACGCGCAATTGATGATGTCTTGGCTAATTTTTCTAATACGCTTGAATCGGTAGATCGTGCTGTTTTTGTTTTTTTGATTACAGGCAAGCCCAAATCATCAAATAATATCTTGGCCAATTGTTGGGTTGAATTAATATTAAAATCGGACCGACCCGCCAACCCATAAATTGTCTGCTCTAGGGAGCTTAATCGATCGTGATACTCTTTGGAAAGTTTTGTTAAATATTGAATATCACATTGAACCCCACTCAATTCCATCTCCGACAAACTGCGCAATAGTGGAATTTCAATGTTCTGAAATAAGGTGCGTAAATCACCTGTTAATGCCGTATTAAATTGGTCATATAATAAATAAGTCACATGACTATCTTCCGCGGCATAACGAGCCAGCTCAAGTGGGGGGACATCCTCAATGTTGTCGTGATCCCCCATCATCGTGTCAAAATCCGTCATTGTAACGTTCAAACACGTAACGGCCAA
>JBMTIN010000068.1:0-6338 GCA_049437345.1 Candidatus Marinamargulisbacteria bacterium | reverse complement strand
CCCATTTAATGATGGGTAATCCTTCAATCGCAATTGGAAGTCTCATGGCTACAATATAATGATTCCAACTCAAATTATCAAGGAAAACCAGGGTAAAATTGAATAATAACGCATTATTCACTACACTGCTGGTATGAGCGACGCTTCCGATAAACACCAATACCGATTATTACTCTCTCAAGTGATGGCTCAATTGGATAGCCTCATTTACGAGGTCGAAGATTTTGCGTTGGGCGCAAGGAATCGAGCCAATAACTTTCACGAGCTAAAATTTGATGCCATTCCCATTTTAAGAAAATTAAAAGACGCCCGAAAATACACAAAGCAGTCTCAACAACACTATGAAAAAGATTAACGCGATCCACCGCCATTTAAAAAAAATTGACACCTTGCGACAAGTAGCATCCGTATTAAGTTGGGATCAAGAAACCCACTTACCATCCGGGGCCATTCGGGCACGGGCCGATCAACTAGAGGCCTTGTCAGGCATGATTCATGACCACTGGCAGTCCCCCGATTTAAAAGATCAATTGGCTCGCTATATGGACCTTAACACCGGGAAAGTCACTCAAAATATGCCCGATGACACCGCGGCATTTTTACGTGAAACCCATACGGCGTGGAAACGACAAACCGCCCTGAGTAAGCCCTTGGTCACGGCCTTAACCCATGCCACATCCACCGCCCAACATGCCTGGGCCAATGCGCGCGAAGCCAATGATTTTTCGCAATTTGCGCCCCACTTGCAAGAACTCATTCGCTTAACACACCAAAAAATAAATGAGCTGGGTCATGACCAACACCCATACGATACCCTCATCGACGAATTTGAACCCGACATGACTGTCCATCAACTGGATGCCATTTTAATTCCGCTTAAAAATGACACCATCGCCTTCTTAAAAACACACGAATCGTCTCCACGCCCCACCATTTTAGGGCCATTCGATCCCGATAATCAACGCACATACTCGACCGAATTAATGACGCAAATGGGCTACGACACCACGCGTGGTCGATTGGACATATCCACCCACCCTTTTACCATCGATATTCACCCCACCGATGTTCGTATTACCACACGCATTAACCCCGACGATTTAATGGAGTCCGTCTCGTCGACCATCCATGAAGTGGGGCATGGCTTATACGAACAAGGGTTGGACCCCGACTGGGCCGGCACGCCTTATGGGGCCGCACGATCCATGGCAATTCATGAATCGCAATCCCGATTATGGGAAATTTTCATTGGTCAGTCTCACGCCTTTTGGAAAGGCCAAATACAACGCATTCATCAGTTATTTCCAAGCACAAAATCCGCCGATGCAAGTGACTTTTATTCTCAATGCCGACATGTAACCCCCCATTGGTGCCGAGTGGCATCGGATATTGTTACCTACAATTTGCATATTATGATTCGATATGAATGCGAGAAGGCCCTATTTTCCAAAGCTTTATCGGTCAATGACTTGCCCGAATTTTGGCGACAAAAAATGATCGAATACTTGGGTATTACTATCGATAATGACGCACAAGGGGTCCTTCAAGATGTGCACTGGTCCGCCGGACTATTTGGCTATTTCCCGTCATATACATTGGGAACCCTCATGGCAAGTGAACTATTTAAACGACTCGAGATCGAGTTTTCAACACTTCATCACATGATTGAACGGCATGAATTTGAACCGATAAAACAATGGTTGAATGACCATATTCACTGTCATGGATCCAAATATACTACTTCCGAATTACTGCAACAATTAAATATTTCGTATAACCCTACTCAATTTTTAACAAACCTAGGGTATTGACTCAGTTGAAATCTTACCGTAAATACGGTATATTTTTACCAGTTTAACGGTAAATGTAGGAGTAAAAAATGGCAAAATTAATATTGAATGGTGACGAAATTAATGTTGAAGAAAATACCCGTATTGTGGATGCCATCGAAGAAGCCGGGGTTCCTATTGGTTGCAGCAATGGCGTCTGTGGCACCTGTGAAGTTGAAGTCATTGAGGGTATGGACAACCTAAATGAGATGACCGAAGAAGAAGAAGACTTAGGCATGGAAGGCAACAAACGATTGGGCTGTCAATGTGAACTCACGGGTGGCACTGTTACCATGGAATACTAAACATAACACCGACACCCCATCGCATCGCAAGCCGTAAAAAGCTGTTTTTTTCCATTCAAACTTAACCTGTTTCCGTCCAAGGCCACGGTCTCAATGGTGGGATGGTCCTTAATGGCCTGAAGAACATCGGGAATGGCCAAATCGGATATCTGATTATTAGACAACCATAGCGTTTTAAGGGTCGGCAATTGAGGCAACTTGGCCATCAGTTGCCGCACCCCCCCATCACCAATTCGATTATTCGATAACACCATATGAGTCAGCCCCTGGCTCGACTCAAGCGCATCGGTAAAAGCACCCAATTGGGTGTCATTTAATTGATTATGATCCAGTACCAACCAGGCCATGCCATCGTTTAAAGTTAATACCCGGGCCACCGTTGCCATTTGATGCGCATGAAGGTTGGATCGCCGAAGAATTAAATGACGCATGTGAGGGCTTTGTTTAACCGTGGTCATCACGTCATTGAATCCATGCGTTTGAGGCGACACATTCACCCACTTAAGGAGCCCCGGAGTGGTGAGTTGTTTCATTTGTTGAGGAGTGGTGTTATCCGGCGTCTTGGCATCCATTTCAAACCAAACAATGCCTTTTTTAGGAGACGTTGGGGGCGAATGCTCCGTTGGGGATGCCTCAAAGGGATGCGCGGCGTGCGCCAATAACTGGCGAAACGTATGCGCATCTTGGGAACCGGCCAATGGTGAGGACGATCCGGTGGGGGGCAATGGCGTTAATTTAATACGATTCGGTGCTTCCATACTAACTTAATGATCGATCGATCGTCCCCATACATGATGTAAAAAACGATTCCGACCCGAGGCCTGAGCATACGCGCGATAATGATCCGGCTGAGTTTTATAGTACTCCTGATGCACGGCTTCCGCCGGATAAAAAGGTGTCTCCGGCAATACTTTGGTCACAATTTTCGTGGTAAATATCCCCAAATCATTCAACTTGTTAATCGCCGCATGTGCCTGGGTCCGGTGATCTGACGACGCCACAAAAATAGCTGTTTTGTAGTGGGGCCCCTGATCCGCAAACTGCCCCATGGGATCGGTAGGATCAATGGCCCGCAAAAAAGCCATCACTAACGTAGAGTAAGTTACGGTTTCACAGCTATATGTAACCTCAATGGCTTCAAAATGCGCCGTTTGACCGGTACTAACATCGGCATAGTTGGCCGTAACCTTTGACCCGCCCGTGTAACCAACACGCGTGCTAAGCACACCATCAATGGCATCAAAAATAGGGGACATGCACCAAAAGCATCCCCCAGCAAAATAAACGGTATCCATGGTTTTCATTCTTACTAAATGCATTATATAGTGGCCCCTTTAAAATAGCAAAACAGCCTGACAATTGCGGAGCAATACGCCATAATACTACCCATGACCAAGCCATCAACCAATGCCACCGCCATGGCTCAATTGGTACGACAACGCCAAAATGACATTGCATTGGCACTCACAAAAATCGATAACTCTACCTACCGTGAAGACTGTTGGGAGCGTCCCGGTGGGGGCGGCGGCATTACGCGAATCATTCAAAGCGATGTCTTCGAAAAAGCCGGGGTCAATTCATCGGAAGTATTCGGTGATCTTACCTTGACTGAACAACCCATGTTTCATCAATTAATACAGCGGGTGGCCCCCAATACCCTCGTCACCGACACCGGCCACTTCTACGCGACGGGCATTAGTTTGGTAGTGCACCCAAAAAACCCACATGTCCCCACGGTGCATGCCAATTACCGTTATTTTGAAATCACGTTGTCCAACAATGAACAATTATGGTGGATGGGGGGCGGGGCGGACCTTACCCCCTATTACCTATATCATGACGATGCCACCCATTTTCATACGGTTCATCAGCGTATTTGCGACGACTATAACCCGGCAGCCTACCCCAAATTCAAAACCGCCTGTGATGATTATTTTTATTTGCCTCACCGCAAAGAAACCCGTGGCATTGGCGGCATTTTTTTTGATTATTTAAATCATGATTTTAACGCATTATTTGGTTTAGCAAGCACTTTATCCAAAGGGTTTATCGATGCCTATGTTCCGATTGTTAATCAACGATATGCCACCCCCTATACCCCTGCACAACGCCATTGGCAATGCCTCCGCCGAGGCCGATATGCGGAATTCAATTTATTGCATGATCGCGGGACCCTTTTTGGATTAAAAACCAATGGTCGCATTGAAAGCATCTTAATGTCCATGCCACCGGAAGCCCGATGGGATTACAATGTTTCTCCCACACCTCATAGCCCCGAAGGTGAGTTAATGGCTATTTTAAAAGCCCCAAAAGTATGGGTGACCCCATGACCCATACCAAAGTGGCCATTATTACCGGAGCATCCTCAGGTCTGGGGGCGGACATGGCCCGACATTACGCCAAAGAAGGGTATTATTTGGGCCTATTGGCACGCCGAGAAAAAACGCTCATGTCGCTTCAACAAACCCTGCAAAACGCTCATGGTGTTATGGTGCGCATTGCCCCCGTCGATGTGGGGGATAAACCCCGTGTATTTTCGGCGATTCACGATATTATCACCCACTTTGGCCGTGTTGACCTGCTCATTGCCAATGCCGGCATCAGCCTGGCTTCACCGGCCCACCAGCCCCAGGCCGACGCCCTTGAAGCCACGATTCAAACCAATGTATTGGGCGCCGGGTACAGTGCCTATGCCGTTATTCCTCAAATGATGCATCAACAATCGGGTCAGATTGTGGCCATTAGCAGTTTGGCTGGGTACCGTGGTTTACCCGAAGCCGGCACCTATTGCGCGAGTAAAGCAGCGGTAAATGCCTTATTTGAATCCATGCGGTTGGACTTAAAACGCCATGGTATTTCCGTCAGCATTATTCGCCCGGGGTACATTCAATCGCCGTTAACGGATCGCAACGATTTTTATATGCCAGGATTGCTAACCACTCAAAAAGGGGTTCAAAAAATTGTGCGGGCCATCCACAAAAAACGAGCGATCCACGCCTTTCCATGGCCGTTGGCACTGGTGGTAAAAAGCCTGTACTTTTGGCCCTGCTGGTTATACGATGCCTGCTTGGCGGGGGTCCGAAACAAAAAACGCGCCGTCCCCAAATAAATTGAGATCCCATCCATTCGTGATATTATTTTAGTGAGTTTTCAAAAATAAATCTGTGATGAGGTTATAATGTTACATAAAATAATGCATTGCGCTACAGCGCATTCCCTTATTGGGGCAAATCGAAGTGGTCTGTACGGATCACCCCCACAACGGCCATTTAGTACTCACGATCTCTACGCCAAATTTAAAGGCATCGACACTGAAATTAAGCGATTATTGCCCACCGTCAACATGCCCTTTGAGCGACGAATCAACCCCCATTACGCCGCAGCGAAAACGGCCATGGACCGTTGGGTTCAGGATTACGATTTGGCCAGCCAAAATTATCCCAAATTTCAGGCGTGTGATTACCCATTGTTAGGGGCTTTGTGTCACCCCGATGTATCCAAAGACAATTTATCGACCATTTGTTGCTTTATGGCATGGCTCTTTGCCCACGATGACCATCGAGATGCTCCACAAACAAGCGAACACCCCACGTCAATCACCGATATTGTAAACATGAACGCTCATTTAACCCATATACTGAATAACGAACGCATTCCAACCACCACCACGGCGGACCCGGTCACACATAAATTGGGCCAATCCCTAATCGATCTCTTGACCCAATTGCAAGATACCCAACGTGATTTAAGTCCGTTTAAACGAGAATTCAAATTGTATTTAAGCGCGAATTTATTCGAAACCCGTTCACGACAAGCTCTTCGATCCACGGATATCAGTGAGTACTGTCAATTCCGTCAGTACACCAGTGCCGTGTACCCGGCGTTTGAAATGGGGTACTTGTTTCAACCCACCCTCTTGAACAAAGATTTTCGTGATTGCTCTATTCGAAATCGGATCAAAGCCCACGGGAACCTGGCCATTTGTTTGTTTAATGATATTGTGTCGGACCCCAAGGAACTAACGACCGAACAAATTCCTCATTTAGTATAACTACATTATGGGATTGATAACACGTTTGGTTGAGTTGGGAGCCACCAACACGACCCTTAGTTACGAACAACGGCGCCGTGTTATGCTTAGCAATAAAGTTTTTCTAATTATTGCCACCAGTGCCATGCCTTACTATGTCATCTTTAAGTACGT
>JBMTIN010000067.1:0-6353 GCA_049437345.1 Candidatus Marinamargulisbacteria bacterium | reverse complement strand
TAGGTTTTCGATGATTTCAGTTGAATATGTAATAGTACTATTGGGTATGGTAAGTGCTGCGATGGTCTGTTTAATGTCATCTAAAGGTTTGTCGTGTAATGTTAAATCATTGAAAATTTCACTTACTTGTTGATGGAGTGTTTCACTTAAATGGTTTTTGACGGCATCAATCAACCCCTTGATTATATCACCGTTTGACGAGTTATTGGTCCGTTTTGGTACTGTAATGCCTAAAAGAGTTAACATGGTGGTTAGGTTTTCGATGATTTCAGTTGAATATGTAATAGTACTATTGGGTATGGTAAGTTCTGCGATGGCCTTTTTAATCGTATCTATAGATTCACCGTGTAATGTTAAATCGTCGTAAATCTTACCTACTTGTTGATGGAGTTCAATCGGTTGTGATGATGAACCATTGGTTATTTGATGCTTTGGTTTTGAGCTTTCTTTCGCTTCTTTAATTAACTTCGCCTGTTCGGTGAACGTTGTTCCGAACGGATATTTCAAATTGTTTATATTTTCCATAATGTCTCACCTCTACACAATTATCGTTTATTTAATTACGATTCTTGCATATTATATTTTTTTTATAATCTTATCAACCTTTTTGATATTTTCTATGCCCATATTACGGTTTATATTCCCATTTTAATGGGGGCGTTTATTATTGATCTGCGTTAAAAGGTCATTTTTTTTTTTATAAGATAATTTAAAATTAAAGGATTAGTGAACGTTTTTTTCGTAGCTGGGGTTAAGCGTTACTTTTTTTAAGGTGATTCGTTGGGGTGTGTGTCGATGGTTGGTTCGGTGTCCATGTGATTCGATTGAAAAAAGGGAGGGTGTGTTTTCGCGTTAGCTGTCCAATGCTCGATTTTAAATCCGGTTGAGAGTTACTTTTTTTAAGGTTATTCGTTGATGTATGTGTCGATGGCCGAGTAGGTGTAAGTGTCATTGGATCAAAAACATTGACGTCACGTTTTTCTATTAATGCCCCCGTACTGATGCTTGAATGTATTTTTTTTGAATGTGGGTGTTTTCGTAGTTCGGGTTGAGAGTTGCTTTTTTTAATGTCATTTGTTGACGTATGTGGGAATGGTTGCTTCGGTGTCCATGTGATTGGGTTGAAAAAAGGGAGGGTGTGTTTTCGCGTTAGCTGTCCAATGCTAGATTTTGAATCTGAAAGACTGGCATCTCTTTGTGGTTGTAATTGCGTTGGATATTTATTTTTTTTCTGTATATTTTTGTTTAACACGGAGTATTCCGGAATCGAGTCTTTGGGCGGGGTGTTGAAATTTATTTTTTTACAAGGTGCATCGGAAACATTGATGGTTTTGTAAGTAGGGTTAAAAAAAATTTTTAATTCACTAATATCAAGGGGTGTCATTTAAAAGCCTTTCATTAAAACATTTCTATATAACAAGGTGTTATTTTTTTAATTTAAAAAATACTGATGTTAAAATAACTTTAATCAAATAAATAAAAATATTCAAGGGCAATATAAAATTAAAATTGGATTCCCCAGGACCACATGGTCTCAATCCCTGGAATTTGAATGTTGGATGCGATGCCGTGTGCTGCGCGAACATCAAATTGGCCTGAAAATAATTGGAATCCAAGCCCCACACCCGTACCAAGGGCATGATACTGGCCACGCTTGTTTGGAATTAAATGGTGTGGTCGATGCAATATCCCGGCATCCAAGAACCATTTTAACTCAATATTCAGGTTCTTGATGGTGTTCGGTAGTTCGTACTGACTGATCGGTAACAGGTGTTCTGTGGCCAATAAAAGTTGATTTTCACCCAACTTAGACGTGCTTTGAAACCCTTTGACACTGTACCACCCCCCAAAGGGCTCTTGTTCGCTTATTTGAATTACCTGGCGACAAACCACGCCACTGACGCTGATTTTACTGGCCAACTGGCCCAATAATGGCCATTCGGATGAATGCGCCATTTGACCAGATACACGCCATTTTTCAAACAAATAATGCGCGGCATCGGGTTGTGTTGTTGGGGCGTCGCTACGTGCATTGAACCATGGCACGGTTTTTTCGTATGTAATGCTCCCATTAAAGTTGAACAGTGGTTGAAAATAGACGCTGAGGCTGGTTCCCCATAATGTCTGGCGATGGGAATTGCTGAAAATAATAATATCGGATTGTTTGGTTTGACTTTCTTTAATCGCCAATTGAGGGGTTAATTTAATATGTGCCTGGGGGCTGTAATGAAGCGAAATATCGTCGGATATCCGATACGCCCTTGTTTGGCTTTCAATTAATTCATATTCATTATGATAACGCTCTGAGTATGAATTATTTTGTTTGTGTGACACATGGACCGATACCCAATGGCGACGAATGGGGAGGCTGACTTTTAATGTGTTGGACACGGCGTGGTATTCCGGCAAAATAGTATGCGAATACGATAACTGCCATTGATCAAACACGCCCAATAAATGGTCTCCTGTTAATTGAACATACGACGGAACAAGTGCGTGATCCCCATTTCCGTTAAAGGATGCATAAAATGACCAGGGTGACTTAATACGGTTAATGGTGGCCAAAATATTGGTGTCTCCACGATTGAATCCCGGGGCCAATTGGGTATTCACTTGTAATGAACGTAGCCGCTGGGTATGAACGATGCCCAAACGTAAGTCAAAGTCGTTAATTCTGCTATCATTTTTAACTGGAAAGAGTTGCCATAATTTAATACGGTTTATCCAATGATTATTTTCCATATAAATACGACCCAACGTGCCTTCAATAATGCTCAAGGTTAGTTTTCTCTGCGTGTAATCGTGGTGTTGAATCGTCACTCGAGTAGTGGTGAAGCCTCGCTTTATATAGGCCATTTGAATGGTTTGAATCAGTTGAAATAATTGGGTGTTTGTTAGCGGTGTATTTAAAAATGGGGCGGTTATAAAATGCACTTCAAAGGGGGTGAGACATGTGTTTCCTTTAAGATCAATGGTGGTTAAGGTGATGTTTTTTGAGGCCGGTTTTGAGGGCGGGGTCGCGGTGATATTGGGTAGTATTTGAGTTGACATGTTGTTCACGTTGGGATTGGCTTTCAATGCCTCGGCGTGTTGATTGATATCGGATTGCCGTACTTTTTTTTGAAATTCTTTGAGTGTGGTGCCCATAAAATGCAGGGTAAGGACCAATAAAACGCTGATGACAATCTTCATGAGAACCTTTATGTTACCAGTGAATCTATGTAAGATAAATGGAAAATCAAAATAAAAAGTTGTTTTTTTAAATTAAGGTTGGTAACCAGTTGTTTTTTTATGCAAAGTGATTTAATTTTGTAGACATGTTCAAGTGGATGGTTATTGGGGGGCTGGGTGTTGTTTGTGCTATTTTTATGGTGAGCAATACCACAATATTAAAAAAAAAAGAGCGGGCCAATCATGTGCTTTACGAAACATTGACCACAAATTATATTGTGCAACGATTGGGGGTGACACATGTTCGTGTCATGGCCCATATAACCATGGCGCCCACAAAAAATGTGCGGGTAATTGAGGCGTTAACCCCTCAAACAGTTACCACCAAACGAACCTTGATTGGGACGAAGCAGGGGGAGCGACCCTTGCCACCGCCAAGCCGTTCCGTCGCCCCCCATTTGGCATTGCCGGGCATGGCCCCGTTTCAAGGCGTTTCAGCGGCATCGGTTACCCCAAATACAGTGTCCGTGACGCGTGAAAAAAATGATCATCGGGAGCAAGTGCTTACCGAACATGTTTTTTATAATAAAGACACACAAACCGCGTCATTTTATGATCAAATAGTCGCGGTGCATTTGGCTATTTTTTTGCCACAACCGTGGGTAACTAAT
Organism: Candidatus Marinamargulisbacteria bacterium; assembly: GCA_049437345.1. GTDB lineage: Bacteria > Margulisbacteria > Marinamargulisbacteria > UBA817 > UBA817 > UBA817. The sequence goes on along the minus strand of JBMTIN010000067.1, from coordinate 2,511 downwards.
GCGTATCAGGCCCAATTAACCCAAGAGTTAAATCAACTCTTGAATACGGTGGGGCAATTTCAGTTGTCATTGACGTTAAACCCCATTCAAACATCGCCGGGACTGGTGGCATTGTTTCGTTCATATGATCAATTATTTAATGCCATGGCCCGTCATCCGGTTTGGGTGATGATTGGCGTACTATTGATGATATTAATTGGAACCATAATCCAATATATTCGGTTTAAAATGACATTGGCCACCCGCTCCAATCATAAAACGGTGGTGGTTAAAGAGGCGACTCCCTCCCCCAAGGCATCGCGTGAAGGTCCCCGGCATGCTGGGGGGGCTCGCTCCACAAATCTTCCCGTCCCCCCCCCATCTGAAGATCGCCCGTCGTCCGATGTTCCCGAGGCGATGCCCAGCCTACCGGCGGCTATTTTGAACGACCCGCCCGAGGTATTGGCGTACTATTTAATGACATGGCCACGCGAGACATCTCGCGCATTGAATCAAATGATATCGGGGGACCTTAAAGTGGCCGTGTTTCGTGCTCTGGAGCAAATCCAACCATCGGCATTGTCAACGCCATACATCGATGACTTTTTTACGTTCTTAAAGTCGTCGGCGAATAACGAGGATTCCACCGTTCATTCAACGGTTAAGCATCGGATTATGGAACAATGGGAATGGCCCGATCAGGCAGGGCCATCGATGGCGCTTCGTTCGGACTTTTTGGTGCCAAAAACAGATATTGGTTTATTTTCAATTCCGGATCAACAACGAATTTTAACGGAATTAACCACTCAAAAGGCGCTGGTGCCTTTTTTGGCGACGCTAACAGAGGATGAGCGATTGGTTATTTTAGCCCCGGTATCCAAACGACAACAGGCCATTTTATTGGCCTCGGTCAATACTTATTCCGTGGGCAATGCATGGTTGGATCGAAATCGTGTGATTGATATTATACGAACCTTGCAAGCCAATGGTACGATTGATGCAAGTATTAAAAATGGGGGCGACAATGATTAGTATTGCAGTGGCAATTGTATTGGGGTTCTTGGCCATTCAAGGGGTATCGAATACCGCCACATTGGGCGCGAACTTATGGCAGTTAAAATCGTTTTCACTGGTTTTCTTGGGGACATTAATGGCCACGGTATTGCAATTTCCTTGGTATCAATGGCGCCATTTAATTCGCTGGGTATGGGTGGCCTTTCGACCGCGTTCACATTCGTTTAAAAAAGACATTAAGACATTGATTCTAATGTCAGATGACTATAAATTATCGGGGGTTCAGGTCATTCCTTCGTACATTAAGAAGAACACCTGCCCTTTTTTAGCGAATGCGCTCACCTTATTAATGGATGGGGCGTCGGGAGAGGTTATAAAAGAACGGTGCGAGGCCACGATTCAGGCCATTCAGTATCGTCATGAATCGGGTATCTTCTTTTTTGAGCAAATGGCCAAATATGCCCCAGGATTTGGGCTGTTGGGTACGGTGATCGGCTTGATTCAATTGTTATCGGCCATTCATTCCCCGAATGAACTGGGGGCGGGGATGGCCTTGGCACTGGTGACAACATTTTATGGTATTTTATTGGCCAATGTCGTGTTCCAACCCATTGCCGGGCGATTGATGGTGTTGGACCGAGACGAAACACGTCACAATACTATATTAATGATTGGTGTTATGGGCATTGCCGACCATGAGCCATCCCTAGTGATCAACGAAAAAATGATGTTAATGCTGCATAATCAACGGATGGACACATGATGAGACATCGGCTAAGTGACACCTCATTTTATGCGTCATTCACGGATCTTTTGGCATTGTTATTGGTGTTTTTTATTTATTTAACCACCATGAACTCCATGACAACTGTTTCCTCGACCATTCAAAGAAAACCATTGGTATCGGGTGATTATGCCCCGGTGGATATGATTGAGTCCACAAAGACACTGGAATCCCTTGTATTGGCGGTGAAAGACCATACCTTGTTTTCGTTGGGGTCCGCCACGCTTCATGTTACCGCACAGCCGGCGTTAGATGCGTTGGCTCAGGGACTGATTCAGCATCCGGCCAAAGTGATTATTTCGGGCCATACCGATCCACGCCCGGTTAGCCACGATATTATTCAAAGCAATTGGCATTTATCGGCCCTTCGAGCCGCCAGTGTGGCCCATTATTTAGAACAACGGGGTATTCCCAAGACCGATTTAAAAATTATCGGGTATGCCGAAACGCAACCCGACGCGATAGAGGATCGTCAAAATCGTCGAGTTGATATTCGATTGGAGGCATTATGAATCAAGCATCGTATTATTTAACATTGGCGCCGTATGCGGATACATTACGTACCCAATTACAGACTATTTTCTCTGTCACCGCATGTGTGAAATGGGTGGATTATTCGGTGGGTGATGCCACGTTTCCCATTGAAGATGCGTTGACGTCGTGCGCCGTGGCGTACCCTTTTTATGTCGATGATCACCGTGGTTTTTTGCTGTTTCCAGAGGGGTTTGGGTTTG
>JBMTIN010000066.1:0-6383 GCA_049437345.1 Candidatus Marinamargulisbacteria bacterium | reverse complement strand
TTATTTTCGGATTCTTTTATTTTATCAATTTATGCCAGAGTTATGCAGAGGTCTTATATTATAAAAAAACATCATCCTCAGGCATGTCTTACAGGTATTGATACTCAAGATTATTGTGATACCAATGGAATTCAGCGTATTTTGATGGATATTGAAAAAGATACAATTCCTTACACTTCGGAATCTATGGATATTGTTATTGCGAATCAAGTTTTAGAACATGTCAAAGAAATTTATTGGATTCATCATGAAGTTTTTCGAGTCTTAAATGTGGGAGGTGTTTTTTTAATAGGTGTTCCCAATGTATTGGCATGTCATAACCGTATATTAGGTATATTTGGGGGGCACCCAACATGTGCCAAATTAATATCCGCACATGTTCGTATCTTTTCAAAAAAGGATACATTTTTATTTTATCATGAGATAGCTGCTAAATTTTCGAAAATAGTTGGTTTTTATGGTGCGCAGTTTTATCCTTTTCCTCAAAAAATATCACGTATTTTAGCACGTCGGTTTCCGACATTGGCCGTGACTAATTTTTATTTGATTCAAAAAACAGCGCCGTACAATGATGAATTTTTAACATATCGGCAACGCATACCGATAGAAACAAATTATTATTTGGGAAATTAATAAAACTTTTGAATATTGGTATGTTTAATAGTTGCTTTTTATATTAAACTAATCATATACTCAATAAATATTGGAGATTGAAAATGAAAATAAGTTTATCTGAATTGGTTGCCTATGAAAAAAAAACTCGGGTGGCTAAAAAACCATTGGTTAGTATTACAAAAAATGGACTAATATCATTTAATGAAGGATTCATTGATACATTCGAAATTGATCGAACAAGGACCAATGCCTGCAAACCGTATTTTCATGCCAAAAAACAAATGATGATTTTTCAATTTATTGATGTTCCGGATAAAAATGGATTAATTATTTCAAAAAATCGTGACAAAAAACTTACATTTTCTATTAAATCATTTATTTTAAGTTTAAATAAACGCTTCGAAAAAATGGTAAATCATTATGAGCCCTTTCCTGTGGATGTGGATGGATTGGATGCGACGTTTGGCATTTATGTAAAAAAGAAATTAAAATAGCCTTCGGTCTTTTCGCGCACTCTTTTTTACTTCGAAAGGGTGTGTGTGCTACATTAAATGTATGACCAACCCAATTAATTTTAATGCTGAAAATTTAATTCAGTCACAGTCACCCTTGGCGCCTTTTATGGTGATTTTTGAATCCGATCAGGATGTATCCATTATATATGCCGTGCACCCTCAGGAAGCACAGCCAAATATTGTGGATCAACTTATTTTTGATACCGTAATGGACCCTCAGGAGATAATTATTCGTTGGAATGCTTCTGGGGATCGTGCGGGGGTAATTTCTAACGAAAGATTATGCATTGTCTTGGACTTTAAGAAGCAGATTACCTACAGTGATCAATTGGTGCCCCCATTTGAAACCACGTGGCGACGGCAAGCATTTGAATTTTCAAATGAATTGGCCGTTGAATTTGCATTGGATCAATTTTTTAAACAACCGCCATTGGATGCGGCGGTGGATGCGTTGGTGGTTGATGGTTCTCAAACCCATCGATTGTTATTTTACAAAGCGTTGCTTACATCTAAATTATTTGTACCGATTACGACTCAAACACCCGATGACCCCAATACATTGATTTATACTTTTCCCAACGACACGGATAATGATTTGAGTACTCAAGGATCATTAATTTGTAGCTACACAAATGCCAATGTGTTTGATCAGCAAATGGGTCAGCATGGGTTGGGGGTTCAAAAAATAGCGGCTGATTTTTTGTGTTTTCAGGCCCAAACATTTGATGATATTTTGGGGATTACCGTGACGTCGTCAAATCAGAACACGGTTTTGTTAACACGGGACGAATTGACATTGTTAGCCTTGATATCACAGCCGCAACGGTTGGATTCTCAAGCATTACTGGCATCATTGGGGGATGTGTTCTTTGACGATGTGATGACCGATGATCGGTTGTGGATTACCAATTATTATAATACACATATTCAACATCATTCTCAGGTGAAGGCGAGTTATTTTTGTAAGCCCAATGTGCCATCGGCGAAGCCGTTGTTTTTTCTGGTATTAACAAGTACGGAATCATCGGAAACAGTGGCGGCTTTGGTGTCACAATTAAAATCCAGTAAACTCCAATCGATATGTGATCCTCATATTGTGTCTCAAAGTGATATCGTTGCGAAGGCATTGGCGCAATCAAAAATCCCATTGTAGAATAAGGTATCGCATTATATTAAGGAGCGTTCAATTGATAAAAACAGTGATTTCAGTGTTATCTATTATGGTGTTTAGTGGGTGTGTATGGGCGCATTCGGGGTCTCCCCAAGGAGCGAAGTGGCCGCGTGCACGTGCCGTGATTCAGCCCACAGCGGGGCATAATGTTCAGGGGGAATTTTTATTTACACAGATGCCCAATGGGGTACGGGTAAATGCCATATTGACCGGATTAACGCCGAATCAAAAGCATGGGGTTCATGTTCATCAGTGGGGCGATATTACGGATCGTGTGTTGGGTCGATCAGCTGGGGGGCACTATAATCCTCAAGGGCACCCCCATGGATTACCGCCCAACCCTGTGCGCCATGCCGGTGCTTTTGGCAATATTCAAGCCAATGAAAATGGGGAGGCTCAATTTGAGTTTCTTGACGATACAATTACCATTGTCGGTAAAAAAAATCCGGTGCTTGGACGATCCGTGGTGGTTCATGCGCGTCCGGATACCGGAGAACAACCGGTTGGCAATGCCGGGCCACGCATTGGTTTGGGGGTTATTGGCATGATTGCACCGGACTAAACCTGTGAACGGACCAATTGTGGTGCCCGTATTTTAACAACCAAGGGGGCGCGTCCAATTTTTGCTTGGCACCCCAGTCGGGTGTATTGAGTGGGGGGCTTGGCATCATCAATATCGAGCATGTCGTATTCTTCTTCGCGTGGGGTGGGGTTGTCAAGGACCCCTTCAATAACTTCGACAGCACAGCTGGAGCAGGATAGCTGACCATAGCAATCCGAACATAATACAGTGTCGTCGTAACCATTGGCTCGAATATAGGCTAAAATTGATCCTGGTTCGCCAGTATCGTCTGGACGTGTCGTGGTATTTGCCAGTAATGTAATTAACACGTTGGTTATTTCATTAAATATAAATAGGGGGGTTATAGTGGTATGGTCATTGGGATGCTCAAAGTAAGTGGTAAGGGCCGTTTCTAATTGGGGGTGTGCGCTTAAAAACCCCCCATAAGCGGCCACAACGTCGTTGGGTAAGTCGTTCAATAGCAAATACAAATCCGAGCAATGAATTGGCATGGGTGGGTAGTCACTTAATTTACAACGCATGGATTACAGCGCTCCTTTTTTGATCATTTCATCGTACTTTTTTTGTTTTTGGTTCAAGATATCGGCATACTCATCTTCAAAAAAGAATTTTTTGTCGCCAAAGGCCGGTTCTAATTGATCGATCCATGCCGCGGTGTCACTATATTTTGCAAAGAATACTCGGTCACACCAATCTTCATTTCGACCTTGTAAGAATTTTAAGACAAAAACATCTTCTCCCGCCACGGTTTCACGCCCTAAAACACATATTTTGCCGGGTCCACTGGACATGGATGGACCGCGTGCGGTATGCCCTAAACCAGACACCTGTTTTCGTGCCCCTTGATAAATTTTCAGAGCCTGAGCGAGTGGAATTTCAAAGTATTCTCGAGCGCCGGTATCTCTGGCTACAAACATATAATATGGAATCATGCCATTTTGTACTTGTAAGTCCCACATTTTGGCCCAAACATAGGCATTATCGTTAATGTGTTTCATGACCGGAGATTGGGTTCGAATGGTGGCTCCGGCCTCTTCGCGTAGTCGTCGAATGGCTTCCAATGTGACGGGGCCCATTTCTTGAAAATGAGAGAAATGCCCCATAATTGAGATATGTTTTCCATGGTCACGCATTTTTCTAAATAATGCAATGAGGTCATCGGCATCGGGGTCCGTTAAAAATCGATAGGGGTGATAAGTTAAGGCTTTGGTTCCCATACGAATGGTTTGAATATGATCGTATTCCGGGGATAATAATGGTAACAATACTTTTTTCCAAACATCGGTTTTCATGGTGGCCGGGTCGCCACCTGTCATGAGTACGTCACTGACTTCCTTATGAGACGTTAAGTAGCGATGCAAGCGCACATGATCATCTTCTAAAAATTTGTCTTTTCCAACAAACTGATTGAATCGGAAGCAATACGTACAGTACGCATGGCAGGTTTGTGCATTTTTATGAAACATCAAGACAATTTTTTTATACTTGTGTTGTAAACCATCAATAAACTCAGGCTCGTTGTCGTGATCAATAAAGGGGCGGTTGGCCGATTGGTTGGCAGGGGCTGGGTTTTTTCGATTACGTATTTCAGACACCTTTTGAGCCATAATATCCCGTGGGGCATTGGCGGTTTTTAGTGCTAGGAGTTCTGAAATTTCGTCGGGAAATAACATGTCTTTTTGAGGGAATGTTAACTGAAATAATGGGTCGTTTTGGTAATTATTCCAGTGAATTTGATCTATAATGTGTTGATTTATTTTAAATGGAAATACTTGAGCAACTATTTCACGTGATGCTAAATCGGGGTCTGTAATGCCTTGGGTATCAAAAATATGTTTTAAATCAGTGCGTAAAAATTTTTTGAATGGTTGATGGTGAATCGTCGTGCCCCGGGGTGTTTGCCATACTTTGGGTGGCTTAAATTCTATATGAACGTCGGATAATTCAAAAATATCAGAAGAGGTTGTTTTTGATGACATGAAAATATCATACTATGTTGATTTTTTTATTGGAATTTTTTTTGATTATTCATGTAAATATGAACATGAAATAAGTGGTATTGGTCATCTTTATTTTTTAAATTTTTTGCGAATTTTTTTAGCTGTAAGGTAGCCAGAGGCCATGGCTCCTTGAATAGATATTTCTTTTGTCCAGTCCCCACAGATGCTAATATGGTTGTTATGGATGGGGGGGGAAATACATTGTTTAGGGGTGGCTTTTTCAATAAAATCATTCCATATGACGTGCCAGTCAGATTCAATGGTTAATTGATGAATTTCATCTTGAATACTGGCAACAGGGTGTGGTGAAAAGGTTGTTACATTCATTATATGGGTATTGTTTGAGGTAAGGTTTGGTGACACCAATGTGGGGATATTAAAATGCGATACAATGCTTTTTTTTGACACCAAGGTTAATGGGGCGCATTGCGTTGGGCTTTTTTTAATGAGTGTGTAGGTATATTGATGGTTCCATTCATTGTGAGGTGTTAGTGTATTTACCAGTCGATGGCAGGTGGTGGGATCTGTTGCAATAACAACATGTTTAAATTGGTGGCATGTATTATTAATCGTTACCCAATTATCTTTAATGGCGTCAATGGGTTCGTTTAAATAGATGTTTGATGGATTTAATTGATAGGCCAATTGATTGGGAATGGCTTGCATGCCATATTTTGGAACGGCGGCACCGCCGATGAAAAAGCAAGATAAATAGTATCGAAATTCATGATGATTGATTCCCCAGTCGTTGTTTAAAAATATGCCTCTAAAAAAGGGGTCTAAAAAACTGGTTTTAAATAGTGTGGAATAATGCTGATTAATGGCGGTGTTTTTTGGGATATCTATTTTGGCATTCATGATTCCTCGTCGTATGTCATTTGTGAGTAAGGCATAATCTTTAATACTGGTGGGTAATTTAGGACCGATTTTATATTTTTTAGGGTAGGTGAATGGTTGCCCAAACCAATGTGGTCCATTGGGGGTAATGAGTGCTGCGCCATCGGGATAATAGCACAGATCTAACGATTCGTAGTTGAGTATTTTTTTGCATATTTTATAGTGAGGTAATAAGACTTGAAATCCACGATCCATATGTATTTTTTTTCGATTATATGTTTGAACGCGCCCACCAAGACGGTCGGAAGCTTCAAATAATTTATAGGGAATACCATATTTCTCAAGCTGCAAGGCACAGGTGAGCCCGGCCAATCCTCCACCAATAATAATCACACAATTGTTCACTTAATTAGTGTAGCATTGGTTTTAAAAGTGTCAAAATAGTATGTTTTTAAGCGTATTTTTTTTAAACTATCCCATTAATCGGTGGGGAATATTTGGTATGTGGGGTGAAAAATAAAAAAAGCGGCCAAGACTTGACTTTATACATTAATAATTTAAGACCTCTGCATAACTCTGGCATAAATTGATAAAATAAAAGAATCCCAAATAACGAGGTGAAGAATGGCAACATTTTTTGAATTAGGATTAGAAAGTCAGCT
>JBMTIN010000065.1:0-6587 GCA_049437345.1 Candidatus Marinamargulisbacteria bacterium | reverse complement strand
CCTTGCCTTCCCCCAATATAAAAAACAAGCCCGCCGACTCATTGACCACGGGGCCGTGAGTATCAATCACCAGAAAATCAACGACCCTCACCATGCCCTTCCCCCTAATACGACCAGCGTTATTAAAGTCGGAAAACGAAAGTTTTTAAAAATCCATACTAACCCGCCAAACTAATTGTGAGACGGTAATACATTGACATAATTGAATGTGCGACCATTCAAAATTACACCCATTCATAGTATTGGCAGTGCCATTTTAAAAAATTATCAAAAATAGACGCAATAAATAGCGTTTAATAAAGAATAGCCATTTTCATTGACGTTAAGAAATGATAAAATACACTCAGGAAATACCGACGACACCCACGTGTTACACAAACTAGGGAGTGGTTATTTTCAAATCTAAATTATACAAAAGCGAGTAAACAAATGAGTCAAAATTACGGTGCCGATCATATTAAAGTTCTCGAAGGGTTGGAGGCCGTTCGAAAACGTCCAGGAATGTACATTGGGTCCACTAGTGTCAATGGATTGAACCATCTTGTTTACGAAGTCGTCGATAACAGTGTCGATGAAGCCATGGCCGGGCATTGCACCACTATCGATATTGTTATCGATAAAGACAACATTATTACCGTTAAAGATAATGGCCGAGGGATTCCCATTGATACCCATAAAGAAAAAAACCTCCCGGCGGTCGAAGTGGTACTCACCACGTTGCATGCCGGAGGTAAGTTTGAAGGTGAAGGTTACAAGGTATCCGGCGGACTGCACGGAGTGGGGGTATCCGTCGTTAATGCATTAGCGGAGTGGCTGGAAGTTTCGGTAAATCGTGATGGCCAAACCTATACTCAAAAGTATTTCAAAGGCACGCCTAAGTCACTGATTGGTGAATTTACCGATGCTCCGGGGTCGGACACCGGCACTACCATTAAGTTTAAACCCGACGCCACCATTTTTGATACCGTGGAATTTGGGATTGACGTTATTGTCCATCGACTCAAAGAATTGGCTTATTTGAACCGTGGACTCACCATTAACTTCTATAATTTCCGTGATTTTGACACAGAAGATGAGGCCAAAGAAAGTTTTATTTTTGAAGGGGGTATTTCATCATACGTGGAAGATTTAAATCAAAATAAAGACGCCTTGTTCACTCCCCCCATCTACTTAAAGAAAAGTCGTGAATTATACGAAGTCGAAGTGGCCATTCAATATGTTTCGGACCACTACGATGAGCAATTAGCCTCCTTTGCGAATAATATTCGCACCCGAGAAGGGGGCACCCATTTGGCGGGGTTTCGAACCGCTTTAACCCGAGTCATTAATTCATTCGCTAAAAAATACGATCTTATTAAAAAAGATAAAAACAACGCTCTAACAGGGCAAGACTTGCGAGAAGGACTGACGGCCGTCATTAGTGTTAAGCTACAGAATCCTCAATTTGAAGGGCAAACAAAAACAAAGTTAGGCAACTCCGAAATTAAAGGTATTGTCGATTCATTGTTAGATGAAGGCTTAACCGACTACATTGAAACCAATCCCAAAGTAGCCAAATTGATTATTACCAAAGCACTTCAAGCCCAACGGGTACGTGAAGCGGCAAGAAAAGCCCAGGACTTGGCCCGACGAAAATCCAGTTTGGAAAGCACCACCCTACCGGGAAAACTGGCCGATTGCTCCGAAAAAGACCCGGCCAAATGTGAAATATTTTTAGTGGAAGGGGATTCCGCCGGAGGCTCCGCAAAACAAGGCCGTGACCGGAATTTTCAGGCTATTTTACCCTTACGAGGAAAGGTATTAAACGTTGAAAAATCGCGACTCGATAAAATCCTTGCCAACGAAGAAATCCGATCCTTAATTACCGCCGTAGGCCCGGAGGCATTGAAGAGTTTATCGACCCAAAAGCAGAATACAGAGCAAGACGAGGATGAACTTACGGCCGATAGCGTGCTCGAAAAGCTTCGTTACCATAAAATTGTTATTATGACCGATGCCGATGTGGATGGGGCGCATATTCGTACCCTTTTACTCACATTCTTTTTTCGATACGCCCGCGAATTGGTCGAAGCGGGAGCCTTGTACATTGCCCAGCCGCCATTGTACTTAATTCGTCAGGGCAAAGGAGGAATTTATGCTTACAACGACAAAGAGCTCGACGAAAAACTGGCGGAATTGGGGAAAGATCGAGAGAAAGTCAATATTCAACGTTACAAAGGTCTTGGTGAAATGAATCCGGATCAACTATGGGATACCACATTGAACCCTGATAAACGTAATATGTTACAAGTCACCATTGAAGATGGTGAAATGGCCGATGAAATCTTCTCGTTACTTATGGGGAGCAAAGTGGACCCCCGAAAAGAGTTTATTGAAAAGTATGCGGGAACTGTCCGCTGGATTGATGTATAAGGAGGCAACAAATGGATAACGAAGAATTTGATAACAACCAATTAAACCCAATGACCAACAATAGTAACGTTCCCAACGATCCCCCCCCCCCGTTGGATGGTGGAATGCCAACCGATGACGGGGTTAGTCCCATTAATATTGATGATGAAATGAAGTCCTCTTATTTGGAATACGCTATGTCCGTTATTGTTGGACGAGCCCTTCCCGATGTTCGGGACGGATTAAAACCGGTCCATCGTCGAATTTTATATTCCATGTACGAATCCGGTTACACCGCCTCTAAGCCATATAAAAAGTGTGCTCGTATTGTGGGTGACGTTCTGGGGCGATACCACCCCCATGGCGATACCGCCGTATACGATTCCTTGGTGCGTATGGCCCAAGATTTCTCGATGCGCTACCAGCTCATTGATGGTCAAGGCAACTATGGCTCCATTGATGGTGATAATGCCGCGGCCATGCGATATACCGAAGCCAAGATGACCAAACTCAGTATGGAGTTATTGCACGATATTGAAAAAGAAACAGTTGGGTTCTCGGCCAACTTTGATGAATCGTTGGAAGAACCCACGGTATTGCCTGCGCGACTGCCCATGTTATTACTAAATGGCACCTCGGGCATTGCGGTGGGGATGGCCACCAATATCCCGCCTCATAATTTGAGTGAAGTTATTCGCGGTGTAAATCATTATATTGATCACCCGGACGCCAGTGTCGCCGACCTGATGACCCATGTTAAAGGGCCGGATTTCCCAACCCGAGGAATTATTTGTGGTCAAGACGGCATTATTAATGCATATAATACCGGACGTGGAATTATTAAACTGCGTTCCAGAACCCATATTGAAGAAAACAAAAAGCGAAAAGCCATTATTGTTACGGAAATTCCGTACCAGGTTAACAAAGCCAATGTTATTATAAAAATTGCCGAGCTGGTCAACGATAAAAAAATCAATGGCATTTCAGACCTTCGAGATGAGTCCGACCGAAAAGGATTGCGTATTTACATTGAATTAAAACGCGATGCCCAAGCTGAAATCATTTTGAACCAATTATTTAAACACACCCAACTTCAAACATCCTTTGGCATTAATATTGTGGCCTTGGTCAATGGACAACCTCAAACCTTGGGTCTCAGAGATATTTTTTATCATTATGTGAATCATCGTAAAGAGGTAATTCAAAAACGAACCACATACGATTTAAGAATTGCTAAAAACCGTCTTCATATTTTAGAGGGCCTTCGAATTGCACTTCAGAATATTGACGCCATTATTGAGCTGATTAAAACATCCCCAGATGCGGCAATGGCTCGAAAAGGGCTCATGGAAAACTACCAACTGAGTGAAAAACAAGCCAATGCCATTTTAGATATCCGATTGCAACGGTTAACCGGCATGGAGCAAGAAAAAATTGAGAATGAATACAATGAACTCAAACTTAAAATTGCGGATTTAGAAGATATTCTGGCCAACGAAGCCCGTGTATTGCAAATTATTAAAGACGAGCATAATGACATTGACAGCCGGTTTAGCGATGAGCGTCGCACAGAAATTGGGGATGAAATTAGCCAAGTGGATTTGGAAGATTTGATCCCAAAACGAAGTGTCGCTATTTTGCGCACCCAAAATGGGTTTATTAAACGCATGCCCATTGAAAATTTTCGTAGCCAATTGCGGGGTGGTCGTGGAGTGAGTGGCATTTCGACCCGCGATGAAGATATTATTAAACAAATCATGGTCACCAATAGCCATGACTTTTTACTCTGCTTTACAACAACCGGTAAAGTTCATAAAATCAAGGCGTATCAAATCCCTGAATCATCTAGGACCAGTAAAGGATAATACGTTAATCATTTACTTGAATTAGAAGAAGATGAGCGGATTACGAGTATTATTCCCGTACAAACATTCGAATCCGATGAGTTTTTACTCATGTGTACTCGAAAAGGAATCATTAAAAAGACCGAATTATCATCATTTAGCTACTTTAAAACACGGGCCATTCGTGCGATTAACTTAGATGATGATGATGAACTTACATGGGTACTCCAATCGAGTGGAAAAAAAGATGTTATTTTAGCCACATCGGCGGGAATGGTTATTCGATTTGACGAAACCCAAGTGCGCGCCATGGGACGAACATCGCGCGGGGTCCGTGCCATTAAAATTAAACCCGATGATACCCTGGTTAGTGTTGGACTGATTGATCCCGATACAACCAAACTCTTTTTATTGCTATTAACTAAAAAAGGGTATGGTAAAAATATGCGCGTCGATGAATTTAAGATTCAAAACAGGGGTGGCATTGGTGTAAAAGCACTCAAATTCAGAAAAACCGTCCCGGATGATATGGTTACCGATGCCGAAGTGGTTCAAAAAGAAGATGAAGTAATTGTAGCCACATTTAACGGAAATATTTGCCGTCAAAAAGTGACGAATATTTCTGTTCAGCGACGAACATCTCAAGGCGTACGTATTATTAAGCTCGATAATAAAGACGAAGTTATATCCATGGCCAAAGTAATTGAAATTACCGAAGAACTTACTGATGATATCGCATCAAAAGATACCAACAGTTCTCAACCGGTAACTGTCAATTAAACTCGATAGAAAAAAAGGGGGGGACTAAAATGTGGTTAATATATGCTCTTGGAACCGATATTGAAGTGATTTTAAAACCGAAATTCCATCCGTGGTCAACGGTTCAACAAAAATAGATGTTAATCCCATGTAATTGGCCAAAAGTACATCGGTCATTAATTGGTCCCCCACCAATGCACAGGTGTGAGGAACCATATCGCCATCGGCCATTAACCGCCGCAGTGTAAATACAAATGGCTTACAGGCAAACGTAACCGCTGGTAATTTTAATTGAGAGGATACCCGTTCAATACGTGCAACACTGGAGTTATTTGATATTAATGTAATCGTTTCAAAATCAATCGATGCAATATCGTTAAATATATTTAAACACTGAACCGATACATCCGATTCGTCATACGAAATTAATGTATTATCTACATCAAAAAAAAGATGCCGAGTGCCATCTTCCCACAACAAATGAAAATCAATATCGTAAATTGATTCATAAATCATATTGGGACGCAAATAACGATACATCAATGAACGATAATACGACGGAGTTATCATGACAAACTAATCATTGGGCAATTGACTTAAAAAACCATCGTGAAGGGCTTGAATATGGGCATACTTGGTCATCATCGAAGCTCGATTAGCCACCAATCGAGCGGTTGAATAAAATACCTCATCGTATTCCACCAACCCATTTTCTTTTAGTGTTTGCCCAGTAGCGGTTAAATCTGAAATAATATCGGCCACGCCAGTCATTGGCGCCAATTCCATGGCACCGTATAGTTTTATAGGAATGCAACGAATGGCCTTTTTTTCAAAATAATCCATGGTGGCCTGCTCATATTTTGTAGCGACTCGCACATGATGGGTCAGATACTGATCACGATACGATTCAGGGCCAGCAATCACTAACCGACAATCCCCAAACTTTAAATCCAATAAATCCAATACATCGGGTGATTGTTCCAACAAAACGTCTTTCCCTACCACACCTAAATCGGCCGCCCCTTCCTCGATATATACCGGGACATCCCATGGACGAACTTTCATTAATTGAAACCGACCGGTAGTATCAATGGTTGATAACTGACGGGACTCCGACAAATCATTATCAAATACAATCCCCATATCCGTTAAAAATCCCAACGCCTTTTTCCACAAATACCCTTTGGCGCAAGCAATGGTTAATGGCGGTGTCACGATGCTAACGCCCTTTCAATATAATGAAGTCGAAACGCAAACCCCACAGCATGGGCCGACACATTAAATGCATTTAAGACAGAGTCATACCGTCCCCCGGAACCAATGACTTTGCCAAATGATCGCGAAACAATATCAAAGTACGCCCCATTATAATACGTTAAATCTTTATATAACCCAAAATTAACCAACACATTTGTAATGCCATTGAAATGCAATTGAGCGACCAATGGGTATAGGGGATTATTATCCTCTAAATTTTTGAATTCAATGCAAGGAGGGAGCTCATTCAAAACGGAAAAATCGCCAGTGGCCAACGCCTCGCACTGCAATGCTGAATAATCTTTAAATAACATCGGATGCGCTACATGAACCTCA
>JBMTIN010000064.1:0-6607 GCA_049437345.1 Candidatus Marinamargulisbacteria bacterium | reverse complement strand
CCTTAAATGCTTGGGGCGTTGGTTTTGCTCGGCGTAGTCGAAGGGGGGTGGACTGGGGGGTGTCATATAAATCATATACCCATAAACAATTACAGGAAAAAAATACGTACTGGTCATCGGATTTAGGGGCGATTGTTCATTTGAATTCGGAGGTGGATATTGGGGTGGTCGGGAAAAATATTTTGGGGGTGGATGATCGTCCTTATTCGCCGTCCATGATGGCTGGTTTTTTAGTTAAGCATCGAAAATCATCCTTAAATTTTTATTCAGATCTTGTTGTTAATCGTGGTCAGGGTATTTACGACACATCGTATGTTCGGTATGGGGTTGATATGGCCTTAACCCCGGACTTTATAGTTCGTGCGGGTGGCGATCACCATTACTATACCGGAGGGGCTTCGTTTAATGTGTCTTTTTTGGCCATTGATTATGCAATGCGCGTTCCTAAAACAAGTCAGCATGAATCGGTGGTCGCCCTGGGAGTTCAATTAGGACGATCTCGGAATGTCAATGAATTTCGAAAAAAATATGCCCTATTTAAGCCACAATCTCTGGCTTATTTTGAGATTGATGGGTCGTTAACGAGTGGGGACTCATCCATTAGTTTATTGGGGGGTAAAAAAGTTGGTAGTAACGATATTATTCAATTGATTGAAAATGCCAATCAAGATTCAGATTGCCAGGGGTATGTGATTCGAATTAAGTATTTGGATGGTGATTTAAGTCATATTGGATTGGTGCAAGAAATTCGATCGGAATTATTAAAAGGGCAACAAAAGGGTAAGCGTGTTTATGTTTTTCTAGATGGTATGGCATCATTACCTTCATATTATTTGGCCAGTATGGCGGACTATATTGTGATGCCACCCATGGGGGCCATTGCTCAATTGGGAATTAAATTTGAGTTACTGAAGTTTGATGGGGCCATGAAAAAATTTGGGATTGATTATCATTATATTCAATCGGGAAAACATAAGGTAGCCACGTCGCCATTCTCACCGGGACTCCGTATGTCTCAACGGGTGACCATTCAACAGTCGTTGGAAACCATTATGGCCACGGTGAAGCAAGATGTTCAGGCTGCCCGTTCAACTCCGATTGATGGGAATGTTTACGATGGGCGTATTTTATCGGCGCAACGCGCCAAAGATTTGGGATTAATTGATCACATTGGTTTTTGGTCAGATATGGATCGTGTTGTTCGTGAGCAAATGAAAACAAAACATGATGTGGTATTAACCCATTTGGGGGCATTTCGATCAAATAATACGGGGGCATTTTTATCGTTTAATAAAGTGGCCGTGATTGAAGTAAATGGGCCCATTCGAACGGGTAAAAACAAGGTGGATATATTATTTGGGCAGCGACATACGGGAGCCGATGATATTGTGGCTATTTTTAAGCGATTGCGTCGGGACCCATTTATTAAGGGCGTGGTTTTAAGGGTCAATTCACCTGGGGGAACCATTGTGGGGGCGGATCAAATATGGCATGCCATGCAAGAATTTAAACGAATTACTAAAAAGCCGGTGTATGCATCGATGGGCAACATCGCCGCATCCGGCGGTTACTATATCGTAATGGGGGCCGATCAAGTGTTTGCCAACCCTTCCACCATCACAGGATCGATTGGGGTGATCTCGGGGTTTTTAAATATCCATGAATTTGAAAAAAAATGGGGAATTACCTCTGAAACATTATCAACAGGAAAGTATATGGATGCCACAAGTTTGCACCAAGCCATATCAAATGATTCACTGGCCATGTTACATATGTATCAGTATGAATCGTACACTCATTTTCAGTCGTTGGTTCAAGAGTCTCGTTGGTTGACGGATGACGAGGTAACGGCCGTATCTCAAGGCCAATTTATGACGGGCAAAGAGGCGCATGCCATGGGATTAGTGGATCAATTGGGATCGTATTCCGATACGATTAATGCCTTAAGAGGGGAACTAAATGAGCCAAATGCCCCCGTGGTTGTATTGGGCCGTCCCAAGACTTTGTCCCCCTTTGGATGGCTTCAATTTTTATTTGATTGATTTTTTTTTGAGCTAGCGTGCGTGCAACAGGGGGTTCGATGATCGTGATTAATTTTGTATGAAACCAGTACAAACAATGCGCCAATCAATAAAAATTCAATATGAAAGTGGGCATGAAAAAAAAGTTCCATAATGGTATTGGCCAACCAAAAACAAGCGCCAATAAAGAATAGAAGTGCCGCATGATACTTTTTGTGCGTGCAGTAACCGTTATAAATAATGGCTATGCCAAATAAGAGTGATACTAAAAAAATGGATGTTTCGATGATGGGGTTATGAAATAAATGCCCAAGGGAGGGCGATATAATCACCAACATGGGGGCAATAAGGCAATGCAGAACGCAGGCAAAAGAGGCTATTTTGGTTAGTTTTTTTCTATTAAATTCAGTCATCATTGTAATGTATAGCAAACAGTTAACATACTAAAGGGTATACTACCAACCATTAAGTCGGTTGGCAATTACCCTCAAATAACATTTAATGTAAATGGGACGACCCACACGCCTTTCTTAAGGTTGGGTCTTGAGGTGTTCCAAATACTTGTCAGCGGATTTAATGAATTGGTCTAGATTATTTTTCTCATCTAGTGATACGTATTTTTTGGGCTTTGTATCGGTCGTTGAATTCGAATTGGCGCGTGTATGAGTGGTTTTTGTTGAAGCGTTGGATAAATCAAAGGGAAATATTGAAGTATTGTTGTAATTGTTAGCGGATTCAATTAATTGGTTTAACTTGTTAGTGGATTCAATTAATTGGGCTATATTATTTTCTTCATCTATTGATATGTCTTGTTTAATGGGATTTTCAAAATAGTGAATTGTATTCTTTGTCTCATCTATTGATACGTGTTTTTTGGGCTTTATATTGGTCATTGAATCGTCCGTTGAATTCGAATTAACGCGTGTATGATTGGGTGAACCAGGGTGAAATGTTGGAAGATTTTTTGTAATATTTTTATTTACAACTTTGGATAAATCAAGGTGAAATGTTGGAAGCTCTTTGTTGCATTCCAAATTGCCATCGAATGTAATGACTTGTTTTTTTTGTGTTGTATTGGGCGTTGAACATTTTCCCCGGGGAACGGATGGTATGCCATATGTATTATGAGGACTCATTGGTGATTCTGTGCTTATCCGTAATTTTTTTTCTTCATTCTTAGATTGTAACTTACTAGTTGGCTGATTAGGCTTAATATCTTTCATAAAATTTATAGGGGGTAAATGGCGTAATTTTTTTTCTTCATTCTTAGATTGTAACTTACTAGTTGGCTGATTAGGCTTAATATCTTTCATAAAATTTATAGGGGGTAAATGGCGTAATTTTTTTTCTTCCTTCTTAAATTGTAAATTACTAGTTTGCTGATTAGGCTTAATATTTTCCATAAAATTTATAGGGGGTAAATGGCGTAATTGAGTATTATTTGTCATTTTTTTATCCTTTTTTAATTATTTTATTTTAATTTAAACCTTTTACTTGCTTATGTCAACGTTGAACGTGGTGTTTTTTTAATTAATATCGGGTGTGTTTTATGGCTCACAATGTCATTGATTTGATCAAATACATTGCATTGATTACACTGGGGGTATGATCTCAATTCGAAAACATTTTTTAATTGGATTTTTGGTTATTCTTCCCTTAGCCAGCTTGTTGTGGCTTATCGATGTGGCCATTCAATTATTGACCGGTCCCATTGCTCAATTATTTGGGATTCAATTGACGGGGTCTTTAGGCGTCGTTGTAAGTGTTTTGGTTATATGGGCCGTGGGGGCATTGGTTCATAATATGATTAGCCGGTCTATTTTTGCCAAGCTGGAAGCCTTAATTATTCGTGTGCCTATTCTTCGTGTGGTGTATCATGCGATGCGGCAAATTGCAGGGGTGGTGATGAATAAAAAACAACGATTTTTGGCAACGGTATTTGTTGAATATCCGTCCAAAGGCATTTGGTCCTTGGGGTTTTTAACAAATGACCATGTTCCGGCTATGAAAACAACTCAGGGCATGACATTGGTTCAAAAGCCTGTGGCCGTGTTTATTCCATCCACGCCCAATCCCACGAATGGTATTTTTGTATTTGTTAATGCCGCCGACATTCATCAAAGTAATATGAGTGTTGAAGATGGTATTAAGTGTTTAATGTCAGCTGGTATGATCACGCCAAAGGATTTTGCATGAATCGATTGGTCACCGGTGCGGCAGGGTTTATTGGTACGAATTTTGTTCGGTTATTAGCGGAGACTTATCCGGATGATTTAATCATTGCTTTGGATGCATTAACCTATGCGGGGTGCCGAGATAATTTGCGTGATATTGAATCGGACCGTGTGATATTTTCCCACACAACCATTTTAGATGTGCCGGCGTTGATGGCATTATTTGATCGGTATGATATCCAGCAAGTGATTCATTTTGCGGCGGAATCCCATGTGGATCGCAGTATTATGAGCGCCGATCCGTTTATTCAAACCAACATTGTGGGAACACAACGATTATTGGATGTTTCAAAAAAGTATGGCGTGGCGCGATTTGTGCATGTATCGACGGATGAGGTATATGGCTCATTGAACAAAACGGATCCCGCATTTACAGAAGATCATCCGATTCAACCCAATAGCCCATATTCCGCATCCAAAGCGGGGTCTGATTTATTGGTGCGCTCGTATGTTGAGACCTTTGGGTTTCCGGCGATGATTACCCGATGTTCCAATAATTATGGCCCGTACCAGTTTCCCGAAAAACTCATTCCATTAATGATTCACAATGCCAAAACAGGGCAGCCGTTGCCGGTGTATGGCAATGGCCAAAATATTCGGGATTGGGTGCATGTAACGGATCATAATTTGGGGGTATTGGCGGTATTAAATCAGGGCGTGGTCGGAGAGGTTTATAACATTGGTGGCGAATGTGAATTAACCAATCTTGACATTGTCAAAGAAATTTTAAATCATGTGGGGGCCAGTCAGGATTTAATTACGTATGTTAAAGATCGTCCGGGACACGATTTTCGATACGCCATGAATATTGAAAAAATACAACGTACCTTGGGGTGGTCACCGACCATATCTTTCGCGGATGGTTTAAAAAGAACCATCGAATGGTACCATCAAAATGAGGCGTGGTTAACCCGCATTTTATCGGGCGAATATCGAGATTATTATAAGGAGCAGTATCAATGAAAGGGATTATTTTAGCGGGAGGCACTGGGTCGCGGTTGTACCCACTTACAAAAGTAACGAATAAGCATTTATTGCCCGTGGGGAATCAGCCCATGATTTATTACCCCGTGAAAAAATTAATTCAAGCCGGTATTCACGATATTTTAATTGTTACGGGGCGGGAACATATGGGGGCGGTGGTTCAATTATTAGGGTCCGGGCATGATTTTGGTGCCAAGTTTACGTATCGTGTTCAAGATGAAGCCGGTGGCATTGCTCAGGCATTGTTACTGGCGGAAGATTTTGCGGCGAATGGCCCCATAACCGTTATTTTGGGGGATAATATTTTTCAAAATTCATTATTATCGTCAGTACAAAACTATACAGGGAAAGGCGCTCAATTATTATTGAAACAAGTGCCAGATCCTGAGCGGTTTGGGGTGGCAACACTGATTGGCGATACCATTGATACCATTGTTGAAAAACCCAAAAATCCCACCAGTAATTTAGCGATTACGGGAATTTATATGTATGATGCCACGGTGTTTGATCGTATTCGTACGTGTCAGCCATCGGGGAGAGGTGAACTTGAAATTTCGGATGTCAATGCGCATTATTTGCGTGATGGAAGTGTTCGGTATTCTGTATTGAACGGGTGGTGGTCCGATGCGGGGACGGTTGAATCATTACAAAAAGCAACACAATTGAGTCTTGAATATCCTGTAAATGAATAATTATTCATTTAAGCACTCCATTATTCCTCGTCCCCATACCCATGATGCCATATTAATTGACGTTTTGGACGGATTGCTGAGGCGATATTTAGATCGTGTGCCCGATGCCAATCGTGTGGTTCGTTTATTTGCGAATCAAGGCGATACTATTGTAAACGATCATATGGTCTTTCAAGCTATTCATATTGAATCTATTTTGACGATTTTTTTGCATTTGGGGTACGAGGTTCGCATGGATGATGTGACCAATCAGCCGTTTATTTTTAAAAAGAAGCGATTGACGGGGGTATGGATGAAGCATCCCAATGTGAGGGTGCCACGAATTTTTGTGTCTCATTTTCGGTTCGATGAATTTTCCCCCAAACTCAAGGCCATTCTTGATCCTTATCTCACCCATTGGACTGATCCGATTGACGATCTAGACTTGAATGATCCTATGGCTATTAATACATATTTACATACGGCACAATGGCCAACCCCAACGCATGCCGATTATCTTGCATTGCGAGACGAGTCAGAATATTTAGCTTGGTTGATTTACAATAAATACTATTTAAATCATTTTACCTTTAGTGTTCATGGTTTGGCGTCGTTTAATTTTTTAACGTCACTGAATCAGGTGATTCAAAATTACCATGTGAGCTATAAATCGCAAGGGGCCGATACCATTCTTCAT
>JBMTIN010000063.1:0-6690 GCA_049437345.1 Candidatus Marinamargulisbacteria bacterium | reverse complement strand
TGGTGGTTGGTGGGGGGCCTACGGGGGTCGAAATGGCGGGGTCCATTGCCGATATTGCGTATAAGAATTTAGTGAAAGATTTTAGAGAGTTTTCAACCAAGGATGCCCGAATTTATTTAATTGAGGCATCCAATCAAATTTTGCCCATGTTTAATTCCACGCTTTCCACAAAAGCGCGTCAGTATTTGGCGGATTTTGGTGTGATTGTTCGTACAAATGAACGGGTAACCATGATTAATGAGCAAGGGGTTCAAACAGAGAATGACATGATTGAAACAAAGAATATTATTTGGGCGGCCGGTAACGAAGCGGGGAAGTTATTGCGTACATTGGATGTCCCATTGGATCGGCAAGGCCGTGTGATTGTGAATGCCGATTGTTCGATTCCTGGATCGGATATGATTTTTGTTATTGGCGATGCCGCTCATTTTTCATCGAGCGGAGATGTGCCCTTGCCCGGCATTGCGCCTGTGGCCATTCAGCAAGGAAAGTATTTGGCCCGTGTACTTAAACGCTCCCATAAACCACGTCCAGAATTTGCTTATTTTGATAAAGGCATTATGGCCACCATTGGAAAGTCCAAGGCCGTGGTTCAAATGGGCCCAATCCAATTGTCGGGCATGGTGGCCTGGTTGGCGTGGAGTTTTATCCATTTAATGTATTTAATCGGGTATCGTACCAAAATATTGGTATTGATTGAGTGGGTTATTTCCTATATTTTTAATAGGAAAGGGCCTCGACTGATTTATCGATAGCACATAATTATGAATCATAAAAAAATACTTATTGGTTTTATTGTTGCGTTTATATTGGGATTAAATATTTACAATATTCCATTAAATAATCGGGACACATTTGATGAAACCGCATTGACGCCAGATCCAGTCATTGCCACGTTTGATTTTTCAGAAATGAATCGAGTCGTTAACGAATCTTTAACATCGCCTGTCAATTTTAATGATTATGATTATGTTTTAATTACTTTCTGGGCATCGTGGTGCCCATCGTGTAAGCGTGAAAATAAGTTATTTAATAAGTTGCTCAAAACTTATGGCGATGATTTGCTAATTATTGGTATCAGTGTGGATCAGTCGGCCGATGCGATGGCGGATTATTTGGCCGACCATCCGTTGTCATTTCCGGTGTTTCAAATGAATGCTTCGGTGGCTGAACTTGTGGACGATATCGTGGCGGTTCCGACGCATTATGTCATTGAAACAGCTACGGGACGCTTTAAAAAGAGCCTGGGGATGATGAATGAGACCGATATTAAAAACATAATGAAAGGTGTTTTATAATGATTAAAATTGCTATTGTTGGAAGTGGGCCAAGCGCGTTTTATGCGGCTCAAGCATTTTTTAAAGCGGATGATACGATTCATGTGGATATGTTTGAAAAATTGCCTACCCCATTTGGGTTACTTCGTGGGGGCGTGGCTCCCGATCATCAACGCATGAAAACGGTCAGTAAATCCTATGAAAAAATTGCCAGTCATTCAAATTTTCGTTTTTTTGGAAATGTTGAAATTGGGGTGACAATTGATTTGGATACCTTGCGATCGCATTATCATTCTGTTATTTTTGCGATTGGTGCCGAGACAGATCGAAAAATGGGTATTCCCGGAGAAGATCTGCCGGGATCTCACACGGCCACTGAATTTGTGGCATGGTACAATGGGCAACCCGATTATCAGTCCCATACATTTGATCTTCAAGGGTCATCTGCCATAATTATTGGTCAGGGAAATGTGGCCGTGGATGTGGCACGTATTTTGGCCAAGCCAATCGAGGAATTAAGTCAAACCGATATTACAGATAATGCGATTCAGCAATTGGCGAAAAGTCAAATTCGCGATATTTATATGATAGGTCGGCGTGGCCCCGCACAAAGCGCATTTACCGAATTGGAATTAAAGGAATTGGGTCACATTGACGGTGTGAATATTCGGATTGGCGATGATTTGTTCTTGTCGGATGCCGATCAGCAGGAAGTTGAAACAATTTCAAAAGCACGAAAAAACGTGACCCAGTTAAAGGCCTTAGCGTCATTGCCCGAATCAAAGCACCCCAAGACACTGCATATTTTATTTTATGCCAGTCCCGTCGAAGTAATATCTGATCACGGGCGGGTATCGCGTGTACGATTTGAAAATAATCACTTAGACGGGGATGCGGGGCATCAAAAAGCCGTGCCTTCAGGGACATTCTTTGAATTGGACTGTGATCTTCTATTTCGAAGCATTGGGTATCGCGGGGTGCCTTTTAAGGGCCTTCCCTTCGATGATCGACAAGGTATTATTCCCAATGTTAATGGGCAGGTGGTGGATGCATCGGGCCACAATGTGCCCGGCGTTTATGTTACCGGATGGATTAAGCGCGGGCCGTCGGGTGTCATTGGGACCAATCGATCGGACAGTATTGAAACGGTTCAAACTTGTTTAGCCTCGTTGGATTCATCGTTAACTATTGACGAGACCGATATTCAAGACATTTTGTTGCGCAATAAAATACGGTTTATATCGTACAGTGAATGGCAAAAAATTGATGCGTATGAAGTGTCGGTGGGTCAGAAAAAAGGCAAGCCTCGGGAAAAACTAACTTCATTGGACGAAATTCTTCACGTATTGAGCCAATAACGCATGGCACTGGTGGAATCATCGGCCGCAACAAAGGGCCAACCTCAGCCATCTTTTTCACTATTATCCACGCATCACGGTTCCGTGAGTTCGGATGATTACAAAGGCCCTCAGGGATTATTGATTGTCTTTACCTGTAACCTTTGCCCGTACGCCATGGCCTTATGGGATCGTTTGATACGCGATGCTAAAAAAATACAGGCCATGGGGTTTGGTATTTTGGCCATTAATTCAAACAATCATCCCGATTATCCTGACGATGGATGGGATCATATGATCACATTATCGGAACGCTACGCATTGCCGTTTCCGTATTTATGGGATCCTGACCAATCGGTGGCGCACCAATACGATGCTCAGTGCACTCCTGATAATTATATTGTATCGGTGGATGACCGGTTGTTATACCGTGGAGCCTATGATGATGATTGGAAAAATGCGAGCAATGTTCGACGACCGTATGTAATGGATCAATTAACGGCGATTTCTATGGGGACGGATTGTGAGGATGCATCTAAGTGGGTGCGTAGCATGGGGTGTTCAATTAAGTGGCAATAAAAAAATGGGTGGGGTTGATGGTGGTCGTGGTTATTTGTTTATTGGCCATGGGAATCAATTATACGAAAAAATCAGTGGTAAGTCAGATTATTTTGAGTCAACAAACGCAAGTATTTGATGAGGCTCAATTTTTATTTAAACCGATATATGAATTTAATGAGATTCGCCATGATTTAAAATTACTAATATCAGTTACCAGTTATATTTATCCGGAATTATTAACGCTAAATTATGGTGAAATTGTACTCTTAGAAGTGGGTGATCAGGTATGGGCAGCCGATACTTACGATATATTGGAAACAACGTCTCATTCTTTGGTGGTTCAATTAATATTTAAGTTAGATTCATTTGATCCGAGCGCCCCGTTTGGGGTTCGTTTATTTACCTATTCAGATAATGAAGTTCGCTGGAATTAGCGTTTTTACGGTCCTCCTTTATATAAATTTAGTGGCGGTAGGATCGGTTTTTCATCGAATTCCCGAAGAGGTTCCTGTGACCGATTATGTGTTTGTGGTTGATATTCAAGCGCAGACGAATTATTTGTTTTATAAACAGACATTGGTGGATCAGTTTTCAGTATCGACGGGATCAAAAACTCGGTATAAATGGAATCGAACCATGCCTGAAGGTGTATGGCGGTTGGGGCAGCGAATGGCAACGGGGTTAGCGCCTATTTACGGGGCACGATTAATTTATTTAGAAAAATATCATCCTCAAAAAAAACAATTTTTCAAAACAAATAAAGCGTTTCATGGCACGAATGAGCCTCACTTGATTGGGCAACCCACATCGATGGGGTGTGTGTATCATTTTGACGATGATATTGTAGGAATTTATTCGCATATTCCGGATCATAGTTTGGTGATTACTGTTCAGTCAATGGGGGCCCCTTAACACATACGGAGGGATCTGCTTTAATGCGAAGAGTTTGCAATAATTAAGAAACGAGTTTGAGTGTGAGATATTTAAAATGGTGCATCGGTGGACTACTGGTTATATTAACGATGGTTTTTATTGGCTGGGTACGATTTTATACTGTGACGTTTGTCCCTTTTAAATATTCGGGGGCCCCTATTTATGATGCTGGGGATCATGCTTTTGTTACATTGCCCGAGTATTACCTTCAGCTAAAGTGGCGAGTAAAGGGGCTAAAAAAAATAGCATCCATGTCGGCCATGCAACCCATGGATGTGATATTATTGCCATGGAAAACAGATGTTAATGGATTGGCATGGTTGCCCATTGATGGGGTGTCTTTTTTTGATTCTGATCGGGGGGTGATTCGTGGTCGATCATTTCGACCGCCTGTGCACGATTATGATGACTTTTTAAAGCATCGGGTCGTATTGACTTTTGGCGGTACGGTGGTTTTGGCGCGTGGCGTTCACCGTGTCATTCAAAAACAAGGGGATCCGCATTTTCCATGGCGAGGTACCCGATCGTTGTTTGATCCTCAAGGAATCAATATCATTAATTTTAAATCACCCTTGGTGGTGGATTTTTTGCCACCATCGTCATCGTGGGTATTGGTGGGACCGACAACACATGCCGTGGGGCTGGCATCGGCCAATATCCATGTGGCGGCAATCGCGGGAAATCATATGGGTGATGCAAAGGAACATGGGCTAACCGATACTATTCAAGCATTAAACTCGCAGGGGGTTATTGGGGTGGGCGCTGGTGAAAATAAGGCGGAAGCCTATGCATGTCGGGTGATTGATCGTCAAAATACACGGTTTGGTTTTTTATCTTTTAATAATGTATGGGGGTCGATTGGAAAAGCGGGGAATGCATCCGCGGGGATTGCATGGTTAGATCAAGATGCCTTAGTGGCCATTAAAACATGTGCGAAGACGGTTAATTTTTTGACGGTGCTTGTGAATTGGGGGATTGAATACACCCATGAGCCACGACTTGTGGAGCGGCAATGGGCTCGGAAAATGGCGGCGGCCGGAGCCGATTTAATTATGGGGGATCAGGCGCATTGGGTGCAATCGCATGAACAGATAAATACAACCCATGTATCGTATGGTTTGGGTAATTATATTTTTGATCAGCATTGGTCTCAAAATACCAAGGAAGGCGTGATCCAAAAAGTGGTTGTTTATCGGGGGGTTCGACAGGCAATTCAAACCTTTCCAATTCAGTTACAGCCCAGTGGGCAGGTTCAGTTATTATCCCCGGATAGCCCTCGTTATTCAGCTATTATGGCGGCGTATCATCTAAAATTAAAACCAATGAAATTAGTAAATAAAAAAGACCGGTGATTTTATTTGATATCTTTTATAAACGGTGGTAACATCTTTAAAAAATTGGAGGCACATAATGGCGACAAAAGAACTCATTCACTTTAAACGGTCTTACGGATTAAATGAGATTGCCCTGGTGCCGTCTTCGTATACATTGGACCCTGAGATTGTTGATATTTCAACCAAATTGGGGGATTTAACATTACCCATTCCAATTATTGGATCTGCCATGGATAGTGTGGTTAGTCCTGAAACGGCGGGATTGCTGGGGCAGCACGGGGCGTTGGGGGTTTTAAATTTAGATGGTGTTCAAACCCGTTATGATCACCCTGACGATATACTTAAAAAGATTTCTGAAATTAATAAAGCGGATTATGTCGATTTTATGCAAGGGGTTTATCGTGATCAACCCGTAAAAGAGGATTTGATTCGACAACGAATTCAGGAAATTAAGGCCACTGGCGCTCCCGTGGTTGTATCCTCAACACCGGTTAATGCCTGGGCGTACGGTGCCATTGCTGCCGAAGAGAACGTGGATGCTTTTTTGATTCAATCCACCGTTGTATCAACCAAACATAAGACCGCCAAAGGCGTTGAGGCGTTGAATTTAGACGCGTTTTGTAAATCAATGAGTGTTCCTGTATGGGTGGGTAATTCTGCAACTTACGATGTTACAGGTACCTTGCTTAGAACCGGTGTTAAAGCTATTTTTGTGGGCATTGGTCCCGGTGCTGCGTGCACCACCCGAGGGGTGTTGGGGGTAGGCGTTCCGATGGCGACATCCATTGCTGATGCCGCCCAAGCACGTGATGATTATTATGACGAAACTGGCCAGTATGTGAGTATTATTGCCGACGGTGGCATTGTTAATTCAGGAGATATTTGTAAGGCACTTGCCTGTGGCGCTGATGCCGTGATGATTGGATCGCCGTTGGCTCGTGCATCGGAAGCGCCGGGCCAAGGGTTTCACTGGGGAATGGCGACTCCCAACGCCGTACTTCCCCGTGGGGCACGCGTTGAGGTGGGGACGGTGGCATCGCTAGAGCAAATTTTGTTGGGACCATCAAAATCCGATGATGGGTCTCAGAATTTGGCGGGTGCCATTCGTACCTGCATGGCCACAGTGGGGGCCGAAAAAATAAAAGATTTGCACGATCATGTTGACGTTATTGTGGCACCATCGTTATTAACCGAAGGAAAAGTGTATCAGAAAGTTCAAAGCTTGGGAATGTATAAATAAATGATCCT
>JBMTIN010000062.1:0-6868 GCA_049437345.1 Candidatus Marinamargulisbacteria bacterium | reverse complement strand
CGCATTCCTTGCGTATCAACCTTAACAGGTTTTACTTGGAATGCGACTCATGCTCGCTCGGCGCCACTCAATATCGTCGCATTCCTTGCGTATCAACCTTAACAGGTTTTACTTGGAATGCGACTCATGCTCGCTCGGCGCCACTCAATATCGTCGCATTCCTTGCGTATCAACCTTAACAGGTTTTACTTGGAATGCGACTCATGCTCCCTCGGCGCTACTCAATATCGTCGCATTCTTATAAAAACCTCAATTTCTTTTTGTCTTGACTTGGCAAAAACATTCTTTTTTTGATAAACTATGGAGATTAAAAAGAAATGGTTGGGTGAAAATGACAGTTAAAAGCCAAACATCAGCAAAAGTACTAATTCAGTCTCTTGAAAAAATGGGGGTTGAGTATTTATTCGGATATCCAGGTGGGGCTGCGATGCCAATTTTTGATGCCTTGTATGATTCATCCATTCAATTGATTTTGGTTCGTCATGAACAAGGGGCCACGCACATGGCGGATGGCTATGCTCGTGCCACGGGAAAACCCGGCGTTGTATTGGTGACCAGTGGTCCGGGCGCCACAAATACGGTGACGGGGCTATTGACGGCGCAAATGGACTCTGTTCCGATCATTGTTATTTGTGGTCAACAAATTACCCCTATGTTGGGGAAAGATGCTTTTCAGGAGGCTGACGTATTTGGAATTACTGCACCAACAGTAAAACATAGTTATTTGGTTAAAGACCCAAACGATGTGCCTCGGGTTGTAAAAGAATCGTTTCATATTGCGACCACGGGCCGTCCGGGAGCGGTGGTCATTGATATGCCCAAAGATGTGTCCAGTGCCAATTGCACAGCTGATTTTGATACGGTTGATATGGATCTTCCGGGCTATTGTGCCAATCCCGTGCCGGATTTAACCGGTATTCCTAAAATGGCGCAGTTAATTTCACAGTCCCAAAAACAATTATTGTTGGTGGGGCATGGTGCGATTATTTCGAAGGCATCGACATTTAATTTAACGTTGGCAAAAACACTAAACGCTCCGGTAGTAACAACAAAGTTGGGCAAAGGTATCATTCCTGAAACTCACCCATTGGCCTTAGGTATGTTGGGTATGCATGGCACGGTTGTGGCTAATCGTGCGGTAGCTGGATGTGACTTAATTTTTTCGATAGGCAGCCGTTGGGACGATCGTATTACGCCGGCGGATATTTCTAAATTTTGCCCTGATGCTGTTAAGTTGCATGTGGACATTGATCCCGCCGAGATTAATAAAATTGTTATGCCCGACGTATCCGTGGTGGCGGATGCTAAGGTGGCGGTGTCCGCATTGCTTCCCCATGTTGGGCGTTTGGATTCTGACGATTGGTTGGCGTATTTAGATAAAGAGCGAAAAAAGCATCCCTTAACATATAAAATTCACGGAGGATTAAAAGCTCAACAGGTGATTGACGAATTATGGAAGCAGACGGATGGGAATGCCTTGGTGACGACCGATGTAGGACAACATCAAATGTGGGCGGCGCAGTTTTATCGTAATAATAAACCGAATGGTTGGATTAGCTCCGGGGGCGCGGGTACCATGGGCTATGGGGTTCCATCCGCGATTGGTGCGCAGTTGGGGTGCCCTGATGATGTGGTGATTTCTATTAATGGGGATGGTGGGTTTCAGATGATGATGTGTGAACTTTCAACCGCATTTATTCATAAGTTGCCGGTTAAATTTGTAATTATTGATAATAAATATTTGGGCATGGTTCGACAGTGGCAGGAATTATTTTTTGATGATCGGTTATCGGGGGTTGATTTGCACGGGAGTCCGGATTTTGTTAAGTTGGCGGAGGCTTTTGGCATTAAAGCCATTCGAATTAAACGGCCGGCGGATGTGGCTAAAAAAATAGCTGAAGCCTTGGCGTATACCGATGGGCCCATTGTGATTCATGCGGAAGTTGTAAAGCAAGATAATGTGTTTCCCATGATTCCGGCAGGGGGCACAGCCAGTGAAATGTTAATTGAGCGGCCCAAACAAAAACTTGAAAAACCCAAAGGGAGTACTTAATGATGAGTTCAAATAATTTGCATACCATTAGTCTATTTGTGGCGAATAAACCCGGGGTGTTATTGCGTGTCACATTGGTATTTTCACGCCGTGGATTCAATATTGAGTCATTGGTGGTGTCGTCCGCATTTGATGGCCGGTATTCTCGGATGACGATTACGGCGAAAGGGGACGATAAGGTATTGGATCAAATCGTAAAACAATTGGATAAGTTGGTGGATGTGATTTCATCAAAGGGCAATCACGATGTGGTGGCATTGGCCCGTGAACTGGTATTAATTAAGTTAAGAATTTCAACCAAGCAGCGTCAGGAGTTATTACAAATTGTGGATCACTTTAAAGCAAAGACGATTGACTTAACGGAAGAAGCTGTGATTATTGAAGCGTCGGGTAATTCAGAAAAAATTGACGCCTTAATTGAATTAATGGCTGATTATGATGTGATTGAATTGGTTCGATCTGGTAAAATGGTCATGCAGCGTGGCGTGCAGGAAGAGGATAAATATGGCGGGTAGTATATTTGGAACAATATTTCGTGTTACCACATTTGGTGAAAGTCATGGGCCGGCGATTGGGTGCGTGATTGATGGTTGCCCTTCGGGAATGCCCATTGCAGAAGAGGATATTCAATATGAACTAAATCGTCGCCGTCCTGGGCAAAGCTCCGTAACAACGCCGCGCAACGAATCCGATACTGTTGAGATTTTATCGGGGGTATTTGAGGGAGTTTCCACCGGTGCGCCCATCGCCTTACTTATTCGAAATGCGGATCAACGATCAAAAGATTACTCACACATAAAAAATGTATTTCGTCCAGGACATGCCGACATGACGTTTCAAGAAAAATACGGTATTCGTGATTATCGGGGAGGGGGGCGATCTTCGGGTCGAGAAACCGCGTGTCGAGTGGCTGCCGGTGCCATTGCGAAAAAAATATTAGCCACCAATGGGGTATCAATTATCGCTCATACCAGTCAAGTGGGTGATATTCAGGCACAGTCGTTTGATCCGGATCAAATTGATCAAAATCCGGTTCGTTCAGCGGATCCTATTGCGGCCAAAGCCATGGTTGAAAAAATTGAAACATTGGCCAAAGAAGGCGACTCCATTGGTGGCGCTGTATCTCTATGTATTCGCGGTGTTCCGGTTGGTTTGGGTGATCCTGTATTCGATAAATTTGATGCACTGTTATCATATGCTCTGATGTCTATTGGGACCATTAAAGGGATTGAATTTGGTGATGGCTTTGGGGCCATTACAATGAAAGGCTCGGATCATAATGACGCGTTTATTTCCACGAATGACGGGGTTTCCACCGCAACCAATCATGCGGGAGGTGTATTGGGAGGCATTACCAATGGTCAGGATATTATCTGTCGATTGGCCGTAAAGCCACCATCGTCGATTGCCAAATCACAATCAACGGTGACTCGTGATGGGGATTCGGCTGAAATTACGGTTTTAGGCCGTCATGATCCATGCATTTGCCCTCGTGTTATTCCAGTGGTCGAAGCCATGGCTGCTTTGGTTACGTTGGATCGATTATTGATTCAGCGGACGGTTCCTCACGTTCATAAGTCGAACGTCCAATAATTTCAATAAAATAGTGTTCGTCTTCAAACCCGAGTTGGCGATACAGGTTGAAGGCATGTGTATGGCTTGTGGTGACACTTAATCCAACGGAACTGTATCCGGCCATGTAGGCCTCTCCCAAGCTTTTTTTAATGAGTTGTCGCCCGTAGCCATGCCCTTGCATATCATGCCGAATCGCAATGTCCATAATCCAACCCATGGGACATTGATTTGGATCCAATGTTTCAGCCATTTCAATAATACCGATGGGCGTCCCTTTATTCATCATCAATAGTGATGCAGTGGCAATGCCATCATTCTTCTTTTCAGTTCGAAGACTTTTTGAAAAAGCCGCTCGTTTGGATGGTGATGAATAGGTGTCGTATTGTTCAATGGATTGACGTGAATAATGTGCGTTATGGCTAATATCACCACAAAGTATTGTGTCCGCCAATGTCAGTGGGCGATAGGTAATATTGGGCATATCCGGGGGACTGGCATATTGACCAATATCGTGGTGAGTCATGCGGACACGTTCTTTTTCATGCAGTCCAAACGCCTGAAATGCGGATTGATAGTTATCGATGGGTCGAAGCGAAATTAATTCCACCACACGGTCATTTATTAGTGGCGCCACGGCGGTCCCCAGTGCGGATTCATCGTTCACACTTAAACAATGCAGAATCAGGTTTCCGTAATGATGTTCAAGCATTTCGAATATGGCCATTCCAATAATATTGTGGTCATGTATGGCCACATAGGTGGTCGTAGGGTTGTTTTTAATGGCGGTCATTAAGTATGCAGTGCATTCGCGATTGGGTGTATGTTGCTGATACACGGCATTCGCGCCCGTGATGATGGGGTCAATCAAATGTGATGAATTGATTGGTTGTAACTCCATGATGATATTATCGATTATTTTTACGGATTCATCCAATTAAAATAATTAGTTGACTTTTTGTTTTTTTTAGTCGCTATTTTCTTTATTTGATATTGGTTTTTATTTAATATTTTAAACTATTTAAAAATAGTCTATAAATATAACATAAATATATTAATTATTATCGATAAATTCATTTTTTGAACTCATAATGAGCCTAAAAAAATGGCCGATTGATTAAAAAAATATTTGACGATCTTTTTATATTTTTATTATTATCTTAGTTAAGCTTTCGCTTTTCCTAATTTTGAAAACGTCGAACAAGAGGAGATATTATATGAACCAAGTTATAGATAAGATTATTAAGCGAAACGGAAGCATTGTTTCATTTGATCGAAAACATATTTTTTCAGCCATTGAAAAAGCATTTTATTCTGAAGATATTACCGATTTAGTCGTGGTCGCTAATTTGGCTGACCAGGTCGTGAACGAGGTGTCATTACGGTCTGATTTATCGCAACCGCTTCATGTAGAAATGATTCAAGACATTGTTGAAGAAACATTAATGAAAAATGGTCATTATAAAGTAGCGAAAGCCTATATTATATATCGAGAAACCCATCAATCGGTTCGTCAAGAAAAAACCATTGAAGAAATCAAAGAAGGAAAGTTTACATTATCAACGGATCAGGCATCGGAAACATTTGATCCAGCATTTATTGAGAAACGATTGCATTTATTGTCTTTTCAGTTGAACAATATTGATCTAACCAATGTGTGTGCTAGTGCGGTAAAACAGGTGTACACAGGCATTACTAAAGATGAATTGAACAAAATTGTTCTTAACGCCATTCGGGAGCGGATTGAACAGCATACGGACTACACGTATTTATCGAGTCGATATGCATTGGATTTATTATCGAAAAAGATTTTGGATGTTCATATAACCGATGAGCATTATGAATCCGGATACCAAGGTCAGTTTTCGTCATATATTCAAAAAGGCGTTGAATTG
Organism: Candidatus Marinamargulisbacteria bacterium; assembly: GCA_049437345.1. GTDB lineage: Bacteria > Margulisbacteria > Marinamargulisbacteria > UBA817 > UBA817 > UBA817. The sequence goes on along the minus strand of JBMTIN010000062.1, from coordinate 1,348 downwards.
GATATGTTGAATCCTGAATTTTTATCATTCGACTTGGATCGTTTATCAAGTGCTATTGCTCCTAAAAATGATTTAAAATTTAAGTATTTGGGAATTCAAATTATTCAGGACCGATATTTGTTGCGTGATCGATCCTCAGATCGGGATATTTATGAAATGCCACAGTGGTTTTGGATGCGTGTGGCGATGGGGTTAAGTCTTAAAGAGTCGCAACGTGAGGCATGTGCGATTGAATTTTACAATGTACTTTCTAACATGGATTTTGTATCTTCAACGCCCACATTATTTAATAGTGGAACATTACATTCACAGATGAGCTCCTGTTACATTAATATTACAGAAGATTCACTCAAAGGCATTTTTAAGTTGTATTCGGATAACGCCATGTTGAGTAAGTGGGCCGGGGGGATTGGTACGGATTGGACACCCGTTCGAGCCACTGGATCACGAATTCAGGGGACCAATGGTGAGTCTCAGGGGGTGATTCCATTCATTAAAATTTTTAATGATACGGCGTTGGCTGTAAACCAAGGTGGAAAACGAAAAGGGGCGATGTGTGCTTACATGGAAGTTTGGCACTTAGATTTTGAACAATTTATGGAGTTAAAAAAGAATACGGGTGATGAGCGTCGTCGAGCCCACGATATTAACACGGCCTGTTGGATTCCAGATTTGTTTATGCAACGGTTAAAATCAAAGTCAGATTGGACCTTATTTTGCCCATCTGATGTTCCTGAATTGCATGATTTATATGGCCAAGAGTTTAAAGAAAAATATGAGTATTACGAATCTTTAAATTTACCTCGTGCGCGTACGATCAATTCGTTTGATTTATGGCGAAAAATGTTGACCATGTTATTTGAAACGGGGCATCCGTGGTTTACATTTAAAGATCCGATAAATTTACGATCACCACAGGATCATGTGGGTGTGGTTCATTCTTCTAATCTATGCACCGAAATTACATTGAATACATCGCCCGATGAAACCGCGGTATGTAATTTAGGGAGTATTAATTTATCAAATATGATTCAAAATGGTGATTTAAATGAAGATAAAATTGCCCGCACTGTTCGGACTGGAATTCGAATGTTAGATAACGTGATTGATAACAACTATTATCCAACCCCGGAGTCTGAAAAAGCGAACTTACGTCACCGTGCGGTAGGGATGGGGCTAATGGGGTACCAAGATGCGTTGTATCAACTGGCCATTCCTTTTGATTCTCAGGAAAACTTAACATTTGCAGATCGATCAATGGAGATGGTGTCGTATTATGCTATTTTAGCGAGTTCCGAATTGGCGAAGGATCGTGGATCATACGAGACATTTTCGGGGAGTAAGTGGG
>JBMTIN010000061.1:0-7008 GCA_049437345.1 Candidatus Marinamargulisbacteria bacterium | reverse complement strand
TTTAAAGAACGACAACGGTTGTTTTCTTTGCCAAAGTCCACGTGGAAATCCTATGAGGGTATTTCGGATGGCGGGGGGGTCTTCGATCGATCAGCCAAAGAGATTCACTGTTCAAAACCCATGCAAGACCTTTTGGGTATTTCTTCATCCATCGTATCAGGCAATGAACTTATTCAAGCCATTTTAACCATGTCTGTTGATTTGCTATGGTTCGGTGGCATTGGTACATATATCAAAGCCAGTACCGAATCACATATCGATGTCGGAGACCCCACGAACAATGCGGTGCGGGTCAATGCCACACAGGTTCAGGCGGCTATTATTGGTGAAGGTGCTAATTTAGGGATTACTCAAAAAGCGCGCATTGAATATGAACGCAATAATGGTCGAATTAATACCGATGCCATCGATAATTCTGCGGGAGTTAATATGTCCGATTACGAAGTGAATATTAAGATTATTTTATCGACGCTATTGCAGCAAGGCCATATTCAAAGCACCGATGAACGCAACCGCCTATTAGAAGATGCCACCGATCAAGTAACAGCATTGGTATTAAAAAATAACGTGGCTCAACATGAACTCATCTCCATGGATCGCTACCGATCCATGGACCACCCATTCATGATCGATCATACCATTAGTACCCTAATCCAACTGGGCCAACTGAATCATATTGATGAACAAATACCTACGTCAAAAGAACGACATGAATTGTATCGCCAAAGCCTGGGCTTGCCCCGATGTGTATTGGCCAAATGTCAAGCTTATACAAAAATGCGAATTAAAAACGCATTGGCCAACGCCACATTATTTCAGGGAGCACGATACACCGAATTATATGTGGCCTATTTTCCAACCTATAAATATTCATTGGTCCCCCCCAGTGAATTTCCAGACCATCAATTAAAACACGACATTATTATTACAGAACTGACCAATCATTTTGTGGGCGTTTACGGATGTTCCGCCTATGAATCCATGACATTTTCAAATACCATTCCCATCGACCAGGCCATGCACCATTTATGGCTATTGGAAGAGCGTTTTAATATCCCCGAAAAACGGCAACGTTTAATAGGGACACCCACCGAAATCCAAGACCTCGTCCGCCTGAATAACGACCTTCTATACGCTATTCTATTATGTCACGTCATGAATTTTTCTCCTGAAACCGCTTCATCCACCGCCGTTAATGATGAAACACCCCCTTTCCCACTGGCCATACAATGCCTATTAATGGTCCCGACCTACTCGAATACAACCCGCCGACTTACGCAACTGGAAGACCGTATTGGCTTCATGTCCAATCTCAATCAATTAATGGACCTTGCTGTATCGTCACAAGTCATGCAAGATCAAAAAATATCGGTATTAACGGACTTGTATCAATCGATTATTCAGGCCTTAATATTATCGGATCAGCAATGGGATCACCTGTTGGCCCAATCGGACACATTATCGCCGCCCATATCATCCAATAAAGATCGATTAGCTTCGCTATTTTTATATTCGTATCGCCTAAGGCATACGCTTATCAAAATAATTGATTGAGTACTCTTTTTATGATGCCAACTCTTTGATATACTACCAGTGTGACTTCGGATAAAAAATATAATTCAAAAAAATATATCCCCCATCATCCCATTGATTGGCCCGAACGCCAGTGGCCCAACCGGCGATTGTCGGCCCCCCCCATTTGGTGCAGTGTCGATTTACGCGATGGAAACCAAGCCTTAGTCAGCCCCATGAGCTTGCATCAAAAAATTGACTTTTTCAATTATTTGGTGCGCATTGGATTTAAGCATATTGAAGTGGGGTTTCCAGCCGCATCCACAGTTGAATATGATTTTGTTCGACATATTATCGAGAAAAAATTAATCCCGAACGATGTGTCCATTCAAGTACTTACACAGGCGCGCGAACATTTGATCGAACAAACCATGGCGGCCATTGAGGGTGCCCCATCGGCCATTGTTCATTTATATAATTCCACATCCATTGCCCAACGAAAATATGTATTCAATGCCACCCCCGATGACATTACGGCCATGGCTCTTCGTGGGGTTGAGTGGATTAAACAGTATCAAAATACTCGTCACGGAAATATCCTTCTACAGTATTCACCAGAAAGTTTTACGGGTACTGAAATTGATGTATCCATTACTATTTGCAATGATGTTATTCGTGCCTGGGGAGACACCGCGCCTATTATTATTAATTTACCGGCCACCGTGGAATTATTTATGCCAAATGTATATGCCGATATGATTGAATGCATGTCGACCCGTTTAATCAACCGAAAAAATGTCACCCTCAGTGTGCATACTCACAATGATCGAGGCACCAGCACAGCCGCCACTGAATTGGCCTTATTAGCGGGGGCTGACCGAGTGGAAGGCACCTTATTTGGCAATGGCGAACGTACGGGAAACTTGGACATTACTACAGTGGCCTTAAACCTTTATATGCATGGCATAAACCCACAACTGGATGTTTATGATTTAACCACCATGGCCACGGTATACCAACAATGCACTGGCATGACCATTCATGAACGACACCCCTACGCCGGGGAACTTGTTTTTACGGCATTTTCCGGCTCCCATCAAGATGCCATTAAAAAAGGCATGGCTGGCTATGACCCCGACACCCCATGGGATGTCCCCTATTTAAGCCTTGACCCAAGTGATATTGGAAAACAATATCAAGCCATTATTCGTATTAATAGTCAGTCGGGAAAGGGAGGCGTGGCGTATATTTTGGAACATATGTTTCAATGCGTTATTCCCAAACGTATGCAGCCCACCATTGCCCGGACGATTCAAGCGGCAACAGAAGCATCGGGAACCGAGTTATCGCCCAACACTATTTGGTCGGTGTTTGAATCTGAATTTATTAACCGATGTGACCGATTATCACTCACGAATATTCAGACGGAATTGTTTAAAAATGGCGAAGTGACCACCGATATTGATATTCAATACAATGATCAGCCCATGACCTTTTCGGCCACTGGAAACGGCCCCTTGGATGCCTTCAAAAAATCCCTCATGCCATTGTTCCCCGATATCGTTATCGAGTCGTATTCTGAGCACTCACTCAGCCAAGGATCAGATTCAAATGCCATTTGTTATTTAACGGTATCATACGGGTCCGAAATTTATCATGGCATTGGCATTGATACCAATATTTCATTGGCATCCATCAAAGCGTTGATATCATCCATCAACCGAAAGTTAAAAGGAGACTCTTAAAAAATGATACATTTACATCGCTGGTTTTTCATCTGGATATGTCTGACGCTTCCCTTACTCAGTGCCCAGCCCTACCCCGTTTCGGCATTTATTAATGACCTTATACATAAAAACACAAAACAACAACAACTTCAGTCACAGCGTCAGTCCACTCAATTTGCTTATGATCGCGCATGGGGGGTCACGGACTGGCATGTAATGGCGGAGCTATCCAATGCCCATATTGAGCCGTATCAAACATCGGTATTTTCAACCCCATGGATCGATACCCGCACGGCATCCCTATCGTTGAACCGCCCACTACTGACGACTGGCGGTACCCTGCAATTTACGTTGCAACAACAAAAGGTAACCCAACCACTCACCGCCTTTAATGGGGCGTCATTTAACGAGTCATTATTTTATCAAAATAGCATTGGGGTGCACTATACACAGCCATTATTGGCCGGTTTTTTAGGAGAATCATTGCAATTTCCGCTGCTTGTGGCCACCACCAATGCACAACAAGTGGTCATTCAATCTGACGATGCATTTGAAGATTTCTTAATGTCACAATTATTCGATTACATTGACTGGACATTGGCCAATGAATTGGCCGAGCTTAGTTTTTCGCGATTACAATTGGCCAATGAATCGTTGGCACAAACCCAGCAACGCGTCAAAGTAAACGTATCCGAAAAAATTGATTTTCTACGGGCAAAATACGCCCAACAACATGCTCAACAACAGTGGAAACAAGCGCATGCTCAGCTTAAATCGATGCAATTTAAAATAGCCGCTAAATTCGACGATCCATCATTACGTCAAGCCTTACCCCAGTTCAATTTATATGACACCGTTTATATTAAAAAACCGGAACATATTGTGGTGAATAAGTTACGTGCACTTAAAGCGATGGCACTGAACGAACCGGTGCTTGAACGCCAATTGTGCCTTCGAAAATCTCATCGAAATGGTCAATTAAATCTGCGTTCCGGGGTTGATTTTTTAGGTGGCGATACCATGTATCAATCATCATTGGCGCATACCGACCATAATGCCACCATTGCATTGCAATACCGGCGAGATTTGTCCGATACAGAAGCCGCCGCACACGTCAAAGAACAAACGGAAACCCTGGTGCAGTTCAAATTAAAACAAGATCAACGCCATCGGGATCTGGAGGCCGATATTTTGGCCTTATACATACTTATTGATGAGTACCAATCCATTTTGGCCTTGGGACTGGACCAAATTGCCAGTGCCATTAAAAAAGCCGATGCGGAAGCCACCTTATATGCACAAGGCCGTCAATCCATCGATATGTTAATTCAAGCGCAAGATACGGTATTAAATGCCAAAACAAATTATGCCCAAAAATCCGCCACCTACCAAAAGCAAGTCCTTCGCTATTTCGCGCTTACGGACACGCTGCTATCGACTTATGAGGTTTCCCTATGACACGTTTTTTTCGCTTTTTTGTTTCCCGTCATTTATTTGCCAATATATTAACCATTGCCATTATTTTATTGGGTTTGGCCGTGTTGCCTTCAATTAACCGAGATACCTTTCCCAGTGTGGACTTGGATGAAGTGGTGATTGTTACTCGCTATGAAGGCGCTTCACCCGAAGACATTGAGCTTAAAATAACCAACAAAATTGAAGATGCATTAAAACGTATTGATGGTCTGAAAAAAACCACCTCGTTTTCAGTAGAAAACACGTCATTGATTCAAATTTTGATTGAGCCAAATGCCGATGACCCCAAAAAAACAAAAGATTTAATTCGTGAAAAGATTGATGCCATTAATGATTTTCCTGCGGATTTGATTCGCCGACCAACCGTCACTATTGTTGACTCGGCCACGTTTCCCATTATGGAAATAGGCCTTACCTCATCTAGCTTATCTTATCCTGAATTACGGGCCATTGCTAAAAAGTTCAAATCAGATTTAAGCGATTTAAAAGGTATTAGCCAAGTAGATGGCTACGGATATTTAAATAAAGAACTCAAAATAACGCCTAATCCGGATCGTTTGGAGCAATACCAAGTGTCATTGTCCGACATTGTTCGAATCATCTCGGATCAAAACCGTCGCGCGTCTTTGGGGACGCTAAATCAAAACAGTAAAAAGAATACCATCATTAACGATAACCGATTATTTTCGGAGAATGATATTAATAACGCCATTGTTCGTGCCAATTTTAATGGGCAATCCATTCGTATCTCGGACTTAGGCACGGTAACCATGGGATTTGAAACCCCCACGATTTTGTCTCGAATATCTGGCCAAGGGGGTATATCCTTCAATATTTTAAAAAGTGGCAATGCCGATATTATTACGGTATCCAATAAAATTGATGCCTTGGTGGCCAAATACGAAACACAATATTCCAATATCACATTCATAAAAGCCAATGATTTTTCCATGTACTTAAAAAATCGCTTAAAGATCATGATCAATAATGGGATTATCGGATTGATCTTGGTTAATGGGGTCTTATGGTTCTTTTTAAATTTACGTACAGCCTTTTGGGTCTCCTTGGGAATTCCCGTTGCCGTCATGGGGGTCTTATTTTTAATGCCACCACTGGATATGACCATTAATATTATATCGTTACTGGCACTCATTATTGTGATTGGTATTATTGTGGATGACGGCATTATTGTGGCCGAAAATATTGCAAAATTCCGAGAAAAAGGATTATCCCCCATCGATGCATCGGTTGCGGGAATTCAAAGTGTATTCAAACCCGTACTCACCACGATTCTCACCACCATCATTGCTTTTTCGCCCATGTTTTTTATGTCAGGGGTCATGGGAAAATTCATTTTTCAAATCCCATTGGTCATTACCTGTGCCCTATTAATATCACTGGTTGAAGTGGTAATTGCGTTGCCATCGCATTTGGCCGCCGAACGCTATAACCGCCCATTGGGCATAAAAAAACGACACCAGCTCATTAAGCGTTTTCGACACCAATATGAAACTGTTTTAGGTGGTTTTTTACGAAACAAATACATTGGCGTCATTGGGTTTTTGATTTTGTTTTTTGCCAGCATTTTTTATATGACACAGTATATGAATTTTGTATTGTTTCCAAATGCGAGTGCCACACAGTTTTTTATTCGCACCGAGTCCCCAGCGGGGACATCGCTCGAAGAAACGGCACAACGAATGGCCCCCATTGAACAAGCGCTGTTACGTTTACCCAAAAACGAAGTGGTAGCCATTACCACTCGAGTCGGCATGATGGGCGATGCTTATTTTATGGTTGAACAAGAAAACCTCGGAATTATTATGGTTGACTTGGTGCCATTTACTGGCCGAGATCGTAGTGCACAAGAAATTATGGAAGACATTAAAGAACAAACCAAAAACACGCCTGGTTTCACGAATATTTCGTATCAAGTTAATTCAGGGGGCCCACCAGTGGGTAAGGCCATTAACATTAATATTATTTCAAATAATGATGCCCAACGAACAGCCGTGGCCAATGCCGTATACAACTATGTGGGGACGCTTCCCGGCGTTATCTCCGTGGAACGAAGCGATAAAAAACAACGACGACAATTTCAACTGACCATTGACCATGATACCGTTGCCAAATTAGGGATTAATATTCAAACCATCCACCAAACCGTTCGAACCGCATTTTCAGGCAACATTACAAGTAGCATTCGTATGGGTAACGAAGATATTAATTTCAATGTTGGCTTTTCGGACGCCGATAAAACCGATGTTCAGGTACTCCGAAATATTTTAATTCC
>JBMTIN010000060.1:0-7021 GCA_049437345.1 Candidatus Marinamargulisbacteria bacterium | reverse complement strand
TATTTTCGGATTCTTTTATTTTATCAATTTATGCCAGAGTTATGCAGAGGTCTTTGTTGGTTAGATTGAGGCAGATGATGCTGAACCGCGCAGCTTGCTATAGTGCAAGTGAGCAGTGGAAGCGAGGCTTAACGAAAATATAATCAATATTAAAGTGTGGAGCCGGCGAGAGGAGTTGAACCCCCGACCTACTGATTACAAGTCAGTTGCTCTACCAACTGAGCTACACCGGCTTAATTCCACGTCATTCAATGAATTGAACCACGATTCATAAATATTACAATATTCATGAATGATCAGACAATACCATTTTTTAACATTTAACGATGTTTTGAAATAACGTGTGCGTTTTTCAAATGTGGATTCCCGTGATCCGAAGGAGCGAAGCGTCGAGTTTTAAAGTCGTGGAATTTTACGATATTCACTGGTAAGGATTGATTCATCATTACCAGATGCTTGGAATTTTCTAAAAATCATTTGAAACAATCCAAAAAATTCTTTACTATTAAGACACATTAAGCCGCGATAGCTCAGTTGGTAGAGCAGGGGACTGAAAATCCCCGTGTCGGTGGTTCGAATCCGCCTCGCGGCACCATATTTGGAGTGTCCCATGAAAAGTTTAATGATAATATTCGCCGTTGCTATTTTATTTAATTCGCAATTATTATCAGCGATTGCGGATGTTCCGGTTTTAAAAATTACTCGTGTCGAAAAAGTGTCGGCGTTAAAAAAACAAATTTCAGGCACTGCATCAAAACCATTTGTGGTGAATTGGAAGGAAATTATACCGGATGCTAATCAACAGTTTCGTTTTGTACTTCCTTTAGACCAGTCCAATGTGACGTTTCATTTTAATAATCAAAGCATTCAAAAAGAACTATTAATCCCTTCCAATTTAGCGACACCACCATCAACGGCCATAACACATCTTGAATCACGTATGGCTAAAAAAACGATTCGTGCCAATGCCTCATCCCCTAAAAAGTTGCCTGTGGCATCATCTCTGTCTGTCAAATCGATAACGCCCCTGGTTGTCGCCACGCCTCCCGTCCAGTCAATAACGCCCGTGGTTGTAGCAACGCCTGAAATATCGGATTATACGGATCTTAAAAACCACTGGGTTCGGGACATTGCTAATGAATTAAAACATGCCCAGAAGCTAGAAAATACATCGAAGTTTTTTCCAAATACCGCTATTACTCGTGCCGCATTTAGTAAATATGCTGTTAACATAAAGGGGTTGTCCTTAAATTCACGGAACCTTAAATCGTTTAGTGACGTTTCGAAATCCGATCCTTATTACACTTATATACAGACCATGGCATCTCAAAATTTAATTAAAGGGATCTCTAAAGACAGATTTGGCCCCAATGGCTTTGTTACTCGTTTACAAGCCTTGGTGGTGATTGCTCGATTATTGCCAGAACCTCCGACATCGGTGTCGTCATTGTCATTACCTTTTACCGATATTTCAGGGTATAAATGGGCACAAGATAGCATTCGTAAGGTGTATTACTATAAAATTGTATCGCCGTCATCACGCTTAAACCCCAAGCGACGTGTATCAAAAGCAGAACTCGTGACGTTGTTATACAAAGCCGCTAACATTTAAATGGCACTGTCGAGTATTGTTAAGAAAGATGTCATTGCATGCCTTTACGGGACCCCCTATGAATTAGAAAACGTATCTTTGGGGATACCAAAAGTAGCGGATCATGGTGATTTTTCTTTGAATATGGCGTTTAAATTGGCCAAGTCGCTTAAGCAGCCACCACAACGCATTGCCGAATCGATATGCAAACACTTAAGTAATAGTCAATTATTCAGTGCAACGGTTGCCGGTGGGTATGTGAATTTAACCATGCATGATCACGCATTGCAGTCATTTTTTTATTCTTTTTTAGATACACCGCCTCAGAAATCATCCAATGATCGCATTTTGTTGGAATATGTGTCGGCCAATCCCACGGGGCCGTTGCACATTGGGCATGGCCGATGGGCTGTGATCGGTGATGGTTTATATCGATTGTTATCCGCATTGGGCGTAACGGTTGATCGGGAGTTTTATGTGAATGATGCGGGAAATCAAATGGCACGATTTAATGACAGTGTATCTGCGGCTAAGGCCCATCAACCCGTCCCAGAAAATGGGTATGGGGGCTATTTTATTGATTATCTTATAGAAAATATGACCTCCGATGAGTCGAATATCGATTATGTGCTTCGGTATCAAAAAAATACGTTATCAAAACTTAACTGCTCTTTTGATGCATGGTTTAAAGAGTCAACATTGCATGAAACCCCCATTCTAGATATTATTCAGGCTCATTTTTCAGATTATATTTATGAAAAAGAAGACGCTATATGGTTTAAAACAACGGCGTTTAATGACGATAAAGATCGTGTAATTCAAAAAGCCACTGGCGAGCTTACGTACTTTGCCGCCGATATTGTGTACCATTTAAATAAGATTGAGCGTGGCTACAATCATCTGATTAATATTTGGGGCGCGGATCATCATGGGTATGTTGAGCGTATTCGATCGATTCTTCAGGCGAAAAGTAGCCAGGTCACATTTCAGGTTATTTTGGGCCAATTAGTGCATTTATATAAAGATGGCGAGCCCGTAAAAATGTCCAAGCGAACGGGGGATCTAATTGAATTAGATGAAGTAGTAAATGATATTGGGGTGGATGCGACCCGTTATTTTTTAAGCGAAAAAAAACCCGAATTGCGTTTAGATTTTGATTTGGCTTTAGCGAAAGAAAAAAGCATGCTTAATCCTGTATATTATATTCAGTATGCGCATGCTCGAATTTGTACGATTGAACGTAAGGTAGCTGAGATATCGGTCCCTAAGGTGTCTCGTGAACTGAACAAAAAAGATCGTCAATTAATGATGGCCGGAGCTCGGTATTATGATCTTTTAACCGATGCCGCTGAATCGTTTGATCTGTATAAACTCCCTCATTTTTTGTATGACTTTTGCAAGATATTTCATTCATTTTATAAAGAAAACCATATTATTTATGATCAGACCATTCATCAAGAACGGTTGGCCTTAATTCAGGTAACCAAAAAAATTATATCGCATTGTTTGGAAATTTTAGGGATATCAAGCCCCGAAAAAATGTAGTATAGTGGAGCTATGAGTAAACGAAAAATACTGGCATCGGTTGTTTCTTTCTTAATTGTTTCGCTGTTTTTAGGTGTGGGGTTTGCACATTATGTGGGGTCAACTTTGCCTGAGACCGTAACAATTACGCAATCAAAGTCATTTGTCGCTAGCCAAGAATTGATTTGGACTACTTTAATGGATATTGAGAACTATCCATTATGGAAACCAAGCGTGAAGTCCATTGAAATGTTAGGAACTAACGATAAAGGGTTTACCATGTGGCGAGAAGTTAATTCATCTGGGGAAAGCGTGAGGTATGAAATTACGGACTACATTCCCAATGAATTAATCGAAGTTCACGAAATATTGCGTTCTGAACTTACACAAGGCGTTTGGGTATACAAACTATCAAGTTATGAGGATAGTGGCGTTCTCAATATTCGTCGATTGGCTAATATTGAACGTTACATAGATCGATTTATTCATCGGTGGATTGATACCAAGTATAACGAAGTGGATTATCAGCTCATGCGTCTTAATGTATATTTGAAACAGCTGATGGAAGATCAAGAAGAAGTGCTTCAAATGACGGGGGTTGACCCCAGCATTAAAAACAATGAAGCGGTTATTCCTTCGTTAAGCCAATAAACGTTCGTAATTGACGTTGAATTTTTACCATGCCATAGGTATCCAATGATACGTAGTCATGAAGTTCTTTAATGATATCCTTATTTGTTGGCTGATTCATATATTGACGATAAATAACATTGATGGATTTTCCAGACCCAATACTCAGTTGGTCGTAGTCCAGTGATGGTACCAGTCCCGGTAAAATGGTTTTCATGGAATGGCGTCCTTTAAATTCACGAAGGTAGATCCATTGCTTTTTGAAGGGGGTGGCCAAGTCGATTAATCGATCAATGATCGTGTTTAAAAAATGACCTTGGTTGGGAACCGCCATAGATAAATTATGAAGGATATCTTTTTCAAAGGATTGATTGTATACCAAAATATGCCCGTTCGGCGGAATGTATTGTTGGAGTGCCTTGACCATGAGTGAGCGGGGGTCCTCACCCACGGGCGCTAAAAAAGAATAGTGATTCACCTGTGTCCCGGTATCAATATGCAATGAAAATAGTATGGGTTGCTGAGCATAGGGGGGTAAGCCATCGTAGGGAGGGATGGCCGATTGAATGCATTCAAAGTCCAAAAACGATAATGGATAGGTTAATTGGGTTAAAAATGATGTAAGTTTTGGTTGGTGAATAAAGTCTAGATTTTCTTTAATGCAACCCAATTGACGTTTTTGTGCCGGTGTTTTTACCTGATCCATGCGGAGCTGCGTTAATGTGAGGGTGCCATTGTAGTACAAATTAAACTTATCGGATGCCGGCATACCCCCCATATCAAAAATAGCGTTTGGCGGAACATCGGACCAGCAATATTGTTTGGCTTGGCAAGCGTAGGGCGAAGTGCAATGTGGGCCAATGGGCATGGTGGGGCAATCCCCTGTTAAGCGCGGTTTAAGCTGCGCCATGCGCTTTCGAGTGTCGTCCATTCGTGCTTGAATGTCATTGGATACATTGATCTTTTTAAATAGCGCGGCAATGTCGATATCGCCCTGTCGTATATAATCCGTATTAATGACATAGACCCAGTGGGAGTGAATGGGAATGCCCAATTCCGTTAGAATTACGGCCTGAAACGTCACGTCGTCCAGGTGAATAGGTTTTAATTGGGTACTACTTTTAATTTCAATGAGTTGCCATCCCAGGGGCGTGGGGACCAAGGCATCGACCATGCAAAAACACCCGTTCCATAAAAAAGACCCTTCAAAAATGACGGTATTATTTTTAATAAGATCACGTGTTTGATTGATTTTATCCATGAATGGGTCGTTATGATCAATGACGTGGCCATTGGGAAATAATTGTTGTGCATACTCACCAATGACTTGACCTTGTTGGAATATATGATCTTGAATGTCATCGGTGGTCAGTGCGGAGGGATTGTTTTTGCTAAGCCAGAGCAATTTCGGGCATTGGCGACCACGAATATAGCCCGATTTAGTAAGTAACGCCACGCGAAAGAATATCTAAATAATGAATATAGGTTTTAATGCCATCGAGAAAGTCCGATTGTTTAAATCGTTCATTGGGGGCATGAATATTATCGTCCGGTGAATTTAATCCAATCATTACAATGGGGGTACCATAGTACGATTGAATTTCGGCCAATATGGGAATGGAGCCACCTTCCCCTTGAATGAGGATGGGTTTTTTATGTGTGGCCTTTAAGGCGCGTAATGCAACTTGAATATAAGAATTTTGATGGTCCACTTGCATGGGGCGTGCCAAGGGGCCTTCCGGTTGAATATGCACTTTGAATGTGTTTGGGAAATAAGATTTAATGTAATTCGATATTATTTGATAGATGTTTTTGGGGCATTGCCCGCCCACCAATCGGGACGATATTTTAAAACGTGCGTTGGCGGGGATCACTGTTTTGGCCCCGTCATCGGTAAAGCCGGATGTGATACCATTGCAATCCAATGTGGGTAAAAACCACGTATTGTTAAAAAAATCGGCATTGGCGTGGTGCCCTAAATTTAGACGGTCATTTAATTGCTGTCGTACGGATTCAACCACGTCACGGTCGGGCATTTTGGGCGGAGATACCGTAATGTTATCGTAAAAACCGGGCACTAAAATACGATTGGTTTTAGGGTCCTTCATCGATGCAATGCATTGGGCGACATAATGAATCACATTGGGGACGCCACCACCCAATTGCCCGGAATGCACGTCCGATGCCATGGCGGTTACGGATACATCCATGTAAACCAATCCCCGAATACTGGTACAAATTGATGGGGTGGTGTCTGAAAATTTGGGGGAGTCCGATACCAATAGCGCGTCATGATTCAGTTTTTTTGGCATTGTTTGAATGAGAGACGCTAATCCCGAAGAACCAATTTCTTCTTCCCCTTCAATTAAAAATTTAATATTTACTGGGAGTGTTTTTGTTACACGTAAATAGGATTCAATGGCCATGATTTGAGATAAAAACATGCCTTTGTTGTCCGATGCACCGCGGGCAAAAATATAACCATTATGACGACGGGGTTGAAACGGGGGGGTGTCCCATAAGTGCAACGGATCCACGGGTTGTACATCGTAATGACCATAAAGTAAAAGTGTGGGTTGGCTTGAATCTACGTGATGTTCGGCATATACAATGGGATTCCCATGGCCGTTAATGATTTCAACGGTTTCAATACCAATGTGCGGTAAATAATCGGCCACCCATTTTGCACATCGTTGAATGTCCGGTGCGTGTTGTGACAAAGTGCTAATGCTGGGAATCGCTAAGCAGTCCATTAAATGATCTTCAAATTGTGCTTGGTTTTGGATTGCAAAGTCAATAATATTAGTGATTGTCATTGTGATGGTAGCTGAGCCAATATTTTTTAGGTAATATTCCCAATATCATAATGGCCAATTGCGATGCAAAAAATAACATGAGCCAATAAAACGTTTTTTCGGTAAATCCATACGAGTGAAGACCAATGCCGAGCATATTGGTGCCTTTCCAGGACCAAGCCGTGACAATATTGGCAAAAACAGTCAATACCATGAGCCATCGAGAGGTCAATAATCGGCCCCATTTCATGTGTAAAATAATCGCAATCCATAGAACGATTAAAATGGCACCGTTTTCTTTGGGATCCCACCCCCAAAACCGTCCCCAGGATTGATCGGCCCAAATGCCACCTAAAACCGTTCCTAAAAAGTTGAAAAATAGGGCAATCATTAAGAAGATATAAACCAATTTAACCAATCGGGTTTCTAGATCTGCGGTTAAAAATCGTGTCAAAGTTCCCATTAAAATATACGAGATAGC
>JBMTIN010000059.1:0-7056 GCA_049437345.1 Candidatus Marinamargulisbacteria bacterium | reverse complement strand
TGAGAAAGAGGCTAATATCAATCAACCGACTAACGATGGTGCGACGCCCCTTTATGTTGCCTGTCAAGAAGGAAAACTGGATGTGATGACATATCTGATTGAGAAAAAGGCCGATATCAATCAACCGAATAACAAGGGTTGGACGCCCCTTTCGAGTGCATCTTTCAACGGCCATCTGAATGTGGTGAAATACCTTCATGAACAAGGGGCCGATATCAATCAACCGAATAACAATGGTGATACGCCCCTGCATGTGGCATCTCAAACTATCCATCAGCCTGTGATCACATATCTGATTCATAATAAGGCCGATATCAAACCGAATAACAATGGTAATACGCCCTTTGATCTGCCTATTTCAATAGCCACCGACATGTAGTGAATCATGATGGGAGGGTATGGTGAATGTTTGGCATAAACCCTCGTTTATTGGATCCCCCCGTGTTAAGACAACATTACTTGATCCTTCAAATTATTGTCTGTTTGTGTCAACTATAACTGAATATTTCAAATCCGTCCCATCGGGCTTCCGATACTTTCCCGTATGACTACCCCCCAGTTTAAAATCAATAAACACCCCCTCCCTAGCATTGAACGGGGTCGCGGCCATATAAATATCATAGCTATTACCGGTATTTTTAACCATTCGTGCAATTGGGGCCATGGCCATACCCGGCTTATGATCGAGCGCTTCATCGTAATACCGATGAAAAAACCCACCCAATGGGGCAATATTATTCCCCGTCAAAAAAACCACCAATCGACCATATAAATTAGTCGTCGTATCATCCTTAATATCGTACCGAGCAACGGTGGGGGGAACATGGCTGGCCATGGGAATAAACCTCGGGGCACCCAAACAAACCGAAAAATCATCGTCCCCTGTCATGCACCCATCCTTATGGGGCGATTCTCCAATGTGTCCCGACGCCATCATGTAAGTATCCACAAATACCCCCAAAGGCGTTACCACCGCATCGGTAAATTGAATGGGAGAATGTAATTCATAATCCACCACACAATCCGAAAATGATAGACTAACCAACTCCGATGCCTCACTTCCCTCCTTTTTTTTTAAGCCATTGTTACTATGGGTATAATATTCGGCGCCACCCATTGTCACCGTACCCGATACTTTTGCCGGGTAATTGGGGGTCGTGCCGGAACACGATGTCACGGTTAAATAACGGTACTCTCCCACTGGAATGGGGTGATTTGCATTCACGACGGATAGCGCGTCTGAATCCGACACACGAAGCATGCAATCCTTCGATGCACACTCATACAAGGTCACTTGGTTCCCCATGGGGACCCCAGTGGCGGACATATCCTCACTCAATACTATTTTCTCGACCCATACATCCACAATATCCGGCGTAAACGATTGATTAGCATTCACCAAACATCCGAAAATTATTATGATTAGCCCAATCATCATTGGCATTAGTCCAATGAGACCTTGTATATTTTAAACGATACGACACCATACGTCGCATACTTTTTAAACGAACAACTCGCTAAAAAAAGACTTACCATGATGGCCATCATAACAAATTTTAAACGGATCATATCAATGTATGTATCGATCAATCGTATCGATTATTTAGATTCTGGCATCAATGCAAGGTAAAACCCGTTGCGTTGTGTGGCATCTCCCGAACGATATGAGTAAAATACCGACGAGTCACAATGGGTGCAATACGGCGAGGTCATTATCGTAGCACGGTCCTGAAATATCGCGTGAAATTGCCGCGTATTTTCCATCAACAGATCATAATGCGTTCGGGTGGTGGGTTCAATTTCATAACAACACACGCAAATATGAGGTCCCATCCATACGCTCGGCGAGGTAATGCCCCGTTGCGCTAATTCACCCGCAACACGAAATGAAATCCCGGCCAACGTCCCTTGTCTCCCGGCATGAATCACCGCAATATACGGTGGGGCTATCACTAAAATTGGTAAACAATCGGCCGTTTTTACCGCCAACAAACAATGGGGCACCGACGAAATTATCGCGTCCGCCACCACCGTTTTTTTTAAAGGAATATTGGCGGCATCTTGCACTGCCAAATGAGGCCCATCGGACAATCGCTGGGTATTCACACCCCACTCAGCCCCCGCTAACACCCACTCGCCATGCGCCCCTACAGACAACACTCCCACATCCGCCGAATGCGTCTGATCCATACCAACCATAGTGTTAATATGAGATGGTACCACTCCCATAAGTCCCTGACGGGTATACGCCAATCCCACCCCACCGTCCATGGGGGGCACGCCAATCACCTCTTCGCTAAGCACGCCGATGAACCATTTGACCCGATGAAATAATCACATCTCCATTTAACGATAATCGCGTCACATATTCAATCATTTTATCCAGCGGAACCGTTAATTTGTGCGATAATTCTTCAATATGAATAGGTTCCATTGGTACCTGCATTAGAATATCCTTATCTTCAGATACCACGGCACGTCCCGAATGAATGGTGCCTAAAAATTCGCATAACCCATCGTCATTACCAATGGCGTATGCCCCATCATTAATCAAGTCATAACACCCGATCGATTGTGGTGCGCCATACCCCGATACTACAGCCGCGACATCTCGCCCCAACCCAGCGGCTAACGTGGCCGTCAATACCGCCCCACTGCGTTTTGATGCTTCAATAACCATTAATTTGGTTGATAATGCGGCAATTAATCGATTTCGTTGCGGAAAATAATAGGGTTTTGGCACCACGCCTGGAGGACACTCCGATACAATGCACCCACGCCCCGACTGAATAATATTTTGAAATAACCCTTGATTAGTGCGTGGTGTCATGGCATCTAATCCCGACGCTAATACCGCCACGGTAGGAATCCCCATCGCCAACGATTCCGCATGCACCATCGCGTCAATCCCCAATGCGCCGCCCGATACCGTGGCATAGCCCCCAATGCCGGACAATAGGCTTTTTAATCGATCGTTTGCAATTAACGATGGTCGCCGTGTGCCCACCATGCCCAAAAAAATATCCGTTAAGTGGGTCGTTTTCCCCAAATAAAACAACCCCAATGGCGGATCCGTTAACATGGCCAAAGCATCGGGATAATGCGCATGGCAAAGACCCAGCCACTCAATTCCCTGATCCGACATGCATTGACGAATCATTGGCACACGTTCCAAGCGTTTTAGTGCCGTTGGTTTAAATGGATCATTGGGGGACAGATTCCGCACATAATCCATTAACTCGGCGGGGCTATGAATTCGTGCCCTGACATCTTGCAATAATCGTGGACGATCATAAAAAATACACTGCAATGAAAACGATGGTTCCATAAATTCTCCCCCTGTCATATGAGCCTATTATCTGGCCCCAAAAATGTCAAATTTATTTCTTTATTTTATATTACAAAATGAATGCTGCTTTACCAATGCATCCAATAAAAGAATGTCCTCAATGGATGCGACATGGGAATCCGAAAACTGATCCAACGCGCGTTTAATGTAATCGGAAATGCCCAAATAAGATAAATTCCCACTTAAAAATAGCCCCACGGCCACTTCGTTGGCGGCATTAAATACCAATGGCGCCACCCCACCCTGTCGCCCACATTCAATGGCCAATGGCAATAATGGAAAGGCCGTGGCGTTCGGAGCATGAAACGTAAGTCCCGATAATGCGGTTAATGGAGATTGCTCAAACGGCGTTTCCCATCGATCGGGGTAAGTCAAGGCATATTGAATAGGATACCTCATATCCGGCCGACCCATATGCGATAAAATAGCCCCATCCACGGTTTCAACCAACGCATGCACAATGCTTTGTGGGTGAACCACCACCTGAATATCGTCAAAAGAAATCCCAAACAAGTGATGTGCCTCAATAACCTCTAATCCTTTATTCATCATTGTGGCCGAGTCAATTGTAATTTTCGCCCCCATGTCCCAGTTGGGGTGTTTTAATGCATCTTCAGGCTGAATAGCATCAAATGTGGCTGGATCACGTTGCCAAAATGGACCGCCCGATGCAGTTAATGTCACATGTTTCACCTGATCATAATTAAAATCAACCGCCGCCAAACACTGAAATAACGCTGAATGCTCCGAATCCACCGGCATTAATTGAGTACCATGCTGTGCGACTAAATCCATAATCATGGTCCCCGCCGCCACCAATACTTCTTTATTTGCAATTGCAATATGTGACACCTTTGGAATCGCCGCCACCACGGGCGGCAGGGCGGCGGTGCCCACAATGGCCACCAGTAACTGGTCCATGCCAACGTCCATTAACTCAAGCAACCCTGTTTTCCCAACAAAAATGGTCGGTGAATACGTTAATGTGGCCATTAAATTTTGACGTTTTTCGTTCGATGGCACCGCAATGTACATGGGTTTAAATTCATTGGCAATGGCACTTAACAATGTCACATTGGAATGCCCACTCATGCCCTTTAATTGAAACTTTTCTGGAAACTCACGCAAAATATCCAGGGCTTGCGTACCAATGGATCCCGTCACACCTAAAATAACCAATGCCTTTGGGGTCATAATAACAAAATAATCACCACATACAGCAAGGGCGCCACAAATAATGAACTATCGGCACGATCCAAGACCCCACCATGCCCCGGCAAGAGGTTCGATGAATCCTTTACATTGTAGGTCCGCTTAATCAATGATTCATATAAGTCGCCCAATTGTCCCATTAAACCAATGCCAATCGCCAATACCACCACCCACCATGACAAACTGTATACCCAAGCCACCCCGCCCATCATTACGGCGGCGGACGCCACCCCAATCACCGTGCCTTCGATTGTTTTTTTGGGACTAATCGGACTCAATGGCCGTTGACCCAAGGCGCGTCCCCCATAATAAGCAAAAATATCCGTGGCCCAAATCGACAAAAATAAAATACCAATATACAGAGCTCCCTGCTCGGACATACGAATTAAATAAATCGCTGAAAAACCAATGGATACATACCCAAAATATTTCAAATTATTTAAAAGAGGGCGCGACTGAAACACCAGCGTCTTGGTTAAGAACTCATATAAAAATATGGAAAATAATATCAACGTAATCGCCACATATCCCCCACTCAAGAGCGCCCCCGAACGATACAAGTACCCCATTCCAGCCACATACAATAGCATATTGCTCCCCGCCAACCACGGGGACGACAGCGGGATCATTTGTTGGATTTCATAAAAAGCCACCACCCCAATCAATGTCAAAAAAACCATCAAGGGCAACCCCCCATTTGTTAGCACATACCATCCAATACCAATTAAAATCAACCCGGTAATAATGCGACTCATTTCAACCCACCAAACCGACGATCTCTTGCCTGGAACTCACCAATGGCCCCCAATAAATCGGGCAAACCAAACGATGGCCAAAATACATCTAAAAATACCAATTCTGAATACGCTGACTGCCATAACATAAAATTGCTGATTCGAATGTCTCCCCCAGTGCGAATTAAAATATCCGGGTCCGGGACACCCGCCGTGTATAAATACGTCGATAATGCATCTTCGCTCAGATCTTTAACCGAATGGCCATCGGCCATGTACTGTTTAACCGCATCCACAATCTCTCGTCGCCCGCCGTAATTTAACATTACATTTAACTGAATGGTGGTATTCTTCGCCGTTTTTTCCTCCGCCGATTGAATCATACTCAATAATCGGTCATCAAATTGATCCAAATCCCCCAAAAACTTTAATTTCACGCCTTTGGCAACTAACTCATCGATTTCATCTTGAATAGATGTGGTTAAAAATGTTAGTAAAAATGACACCTCTTCATCGGGACGTCGCCAATTTTCAGTTGAAAATACATACACCGACAACACCTTAATACCCAATTCAACACAATGAATAAGCGTTTTCTTGAGTTGTTTTTGTCCCTGACGATGCCCAATATTTCGTGGCATCAATCGTTTTTTCGCCCACCGACCATTACCATCCATAATAATAGCAATATGATGGGGCATAGCATCTATATCGATCCCATGCTCTTTAATAAGTGCGTCGTGAGCCCCCATGATCAAATGGTTCGAATATCGGCTTCTTTTTCTTTAACCAATCCATCAATTTTCAAAATATACCCATCAAGCTGTTTCTGAATGGCCTCGGACTGGCGTTTTTTTTCGTCATCGGATAACACCCCATCTTTCTTAATCGCATCCAATTCATCGCGACGAATATTTCGCAGTGCCACCTTGCCTTCTTCTGATAATTTTTTAATATACTTCACTAAGTCATTCCGACGCTCCTCGGTTAAGTCCGGTAATCGTAACCGAATAATGGTGCCATCTGTTTGAGGATTCAACCCTAAATCAGATACCATAATGGCCTTTTCTACCGCTGAAACCGCCGCCCGATCAAAGACATTCACCACCAAGGTGGTGCCATCAGATGCGTTAACAGATGCCAACTGCTGAATGGGAATAGATGCCCCATAATAATCAACCACAATTGACGACAATAACGACGGATTTGCACGCCCTGTTCGAACACTCGCAAACTTTGATGTTAAATTATCGACGGTTTTATTCAATCGATCACTAAATGATGACATTTTATTTTCCTCCTATGATCGTACCAATGGCTTCGCCCTCTAACGCGCGAACTAAATTACCCGGCTGATTCATATCAAACACAACAATAGGAATCTCATTATCCTTAGACAACGATACCGCGGTTGAATCCAATACCTTTAACTCGTCTTTTAATACGTCCATATACGATAACGTTTCTAACTTCTTCGCATCGGGATTTTTTAATGGATCACTGGTATAAACCCCATCCACCTTTGTGGCTTTAAATAACGCATCGGCCTCAATTTCAGCCGCTCGAAGAGCCGCCGTTGTATCGGTTGTAAAATACGGATTGCCCGTTCCCGCCGCAAAAATAAGCACGCGGTTTTTCTTTAAATGCGAACGCGCTCGATCCAATATAAAGGGCTCGGCAATTTCTTTCATATCAATCGCCGTTTGAATGCGTGCGTCAATGCCCACTTTCATTAGGGCATCCTTGAGGGCCAATGAATTC
>JBMTIN010000058.1:0-7089 GCA_049437345.1 Candidatus Marinamargulisbacteria bacterium | reverse complement strand
TTCTCTCCTGAAATCCACTTTCTTCACTGTCTTTAGAAAATTTTAGCTCTCTTTTTAGTTGTGCAGAGGTCTTTAATCGATTAAGTCTCTCTTGTCCTTCATTGAGTGTTAATACCTGTCTGTTTGGAAATTTTATTGATTCCATCTTTATTATTCCTATCACCATCTTCACCTCATCACGGCTTATTGTGGCTTTGTTCGTTACTTTTTATTGAAACACACTCATATTATCAAATATGACACTCGTATTACAATCCTTTTTTAAGCCATCTAATTAAAATGCTAAACAGAATTAAACATCGCTATTAACCTGTTGCTAAAAAATCATCTAAACCCATTGACTCAAATATGTTTGAAGCGGTTGAAGGGAAACACCTTTTTGGTCGGAGTCATATCAAATACATCCCTCTCAGTATAAATAGGCACTTCCCCATTTTATAATTGCCCATGTTTTTAAAATTATTGACCTATCATGCCTTCAAACCATGAGGTGTGGCATTTAAAATAATTGCGGTTATAAAATCACCCACGCCCCAATTCCCAACAATGGTTTTTTTGGGAACATACACCAACACATTCGCATCGTTTCTTCCAATATACTCCGTATCATTTTCACGTTCAATTAAAATGGACTGCGCCTGACCGACCCAACGGGTGTTCTTTTTTAAGGAATGACGCTTCTGTAACGCAACCAACTGCCCAATCCGTTGGGTTTTTTCTGCGGCGGAAACATCATCTGGAAACTTTAATGCCGCACGCGTATTGGGGCGTTCAGAATATTTAAATGTATACGCATGATCAAATACAACCTGCTCACATACCGCGATGGTATCCATAAATTCATCGTGTGTTTCAGTAGGAAACCCAATGATAATATCGGTAGATAGTGCCACATCGGGAATTTTACTCTTTATTTTTTCAATCAATATTAAAAACTCTTCCTGAGTATACGTTCGGTTCATTTTCTTTAATACACGATTATTTCCAGCCTGCAGTGGGACATGAATTTGTTTGCAAATCGCTGCCCGTTCGGCAATTAAATCCAATAAATCATCGGGAAAATCTTTAGGATGTGGCGATGTAAAACGAATCCTCTCAATGGCCGTTTTCGAACTAACTTCATCCAAAAGGTCGGTAAAAGACGCCGAACCAAACCGATAGGAATTTACATTTTGGCCCAAAAGTGTGACTTGCTTAAACCCCTGATCAACCAATTGATTGACTTCATCCACCACCGATGCCACTGATCGGCTCCGTTCCCGTCCGCGTGTATACGGCACCACACAAAACGTACAAAAGTTATTGCACCCCCGCATAATGGCCACCCACGCATTGGCCCCCTCGGTACGCGCCGGCAAAATAGTTTCATAAGTTTCAAATTCTGACAATGTCACATCAAATGGTTTTTTTGTATGGGTGGCATCAATTGCATCTGAAATCAACAATGGTAATTGTTTATAACTATCCGGCCCAGCAATTAAATCGATTTTCAATCGTTTATTATCGAGCAAATCGGTTTTAAAATTGGTGGCCATGCACCCCAAAATACCCACCAATACCTCCGGGTTGGCTTGTTTGAGTTCGTGAACCCGGTTGAGAACTTTATTATTTGCATTTTCTCGAACGGAACATGTATTCATTAGTGCTACATCGGCCGCATCTAAATCCGGCACAATACTAAAATTGGCCGACGTTAAAATGGATTGAACCAATTCCGAATCATAAACATTCATTTGACACCCATAGGTTTCAATATATACCGCCGGGGTCATACGAGTTCTCCGGTCATCATGGCCTCGGAAACACCGGTCAAACGAACCTGTCGGAACTGGTTTTTTAGAGGATCAGAAGAGGTAACCTTGACTTTAATAAAATGGTCCGTGGCCCCAACCCAGTCCCCCAATTTACGTTGTTCAAATAAAACTTTAACGGTATCACCACATTTACTCTTCATATAGTCATGCCATTTTTTAGTATGCAATTGCCGCAATTGAGCACTTCGCTTTTTAAGTGTTTCCGGGGATACCGGATCGGAAAACTTACGCGAATGTGCCATCTGACGTTCTGAATAACGAAACACATGAAAATAATGAATGGGCGACCGGTTCAAAAAATCATACGTTTGATCAAATAAGTCATCGGTTTCCCCAGGAAACCCAACAATAATGTCGGTACCAATACAAATACCCGGCAATGCGGAATGAACATTCGTCATAAATTGAGCGTACTCGTTCAAGGTATACTTTCGACGCATTTTTGTTAGAATCTCGTCCGTGGCACTTTGAATGGGCAAATGCAAATATCGGCAAAAATTTGGATACGTATGCCATAACTGAATCAATCGTTCGTCAATGGTGGTCGGCTCAATGGACGAAATACGAATGCGTGTGTCGGGATTAAGTGATAGCAATGCCGTAAGAATATAGTAAAAATCCATATCTCTATTCTGGTACGTACCTAAATTAATACCGGTTAAAACCAGTTCCTTCACGCCCAAGTGGATCAACGCCTTCGCATCGTCCAAAATATTCTTGGCATCTCGACTTCGGGCCGGCCCCCGCGCAAATGGAATAATGCAGAATGAACAATAAAAGTCACATCCATCCTGAATTTTCAAATTCACACGCGTATGTTTTGGATCAAAACTTGAATACGGCTGTGAAAATGATTTTTTTTTAAACTTATTTACATGCACGCCTGTATTATTCGATAAAATAAG
This sequence comes from Candidatus Marinamargulisbacteria bacterium, assembly GCA_049437345.1. Classification (GTDB taxonomy): domain Bacteria; phylum Margulisbacteria; class Marinamargulisbacteria; order UBA817; family UBA817; genus UBA817. The sequence goes on along the minus strand of JBMTIN010000058.1, from coordinate 4,370 downwards.
ATCGGCTGTTTTTTCTTTACTTTCGTTTCCAATGACCCAACGAACCCCAGATAATGTTAACAAATCATCTTTTTTAATTTGAGATTGGCAACCAATCAAGGCAATCTGAGGATCCGAACATGCATCATTAATCTTTCGAATGAGTTTCAAGGTATCTTTATCCCCATTTTCAGTCACAGTACATGTATTCACAACCACCAGTTGTGGGTTGTGATCCAAGGCCACTTCATTCAAACCATTGGCTTTAAATTCGTTCGCTAAACTGGCTGTTTCAGAATGATTTAAACGGCACCCTTGTGAAATCATGGCAAATGTATTGTTTTGACGCATAATAAAAAAAAGTATACCACCACCGCTATTTATTGACCATTCTGAGCCCAATAAACAAGCGCACATTGGGCCATGTTTACAAACCCTGAATTTAGGGAATGTAATAAATATACTCTAGGCATTGATAACATTCGGGTTAAAAATTCAACCGACCTCAAACCGGTGATTTATTTGATATTAACAATGCCATCGTATTAATGGAGTGATACTATATTATGAAAAAATTAATACTTTTAATGACATGTCTCATCGTAAATTCCATGATGGGAATTGAGAAAAGCACGATTATTCAAATGACATTAAGTGATTCTCGCGATGGATTACTCAACGGCAACCGTAATGCACATGTATCTCTGATCGATAAAGAAAACAATACAACCTATTGGAAAAAACAAACCACCATTTATTTTAAAAATGGGTTTGCCGAATTGGTGGTGGGCCCGATAGAATCAATAACCAATATTCAAAGCCCCGTCATTGTGGTTGATATGAATAACCATCGATTGGAATTCCCTGTTTACCCGACATTATTTGCCATTCACTCCAACGAAGCTCATCAATTAAGCGATACCCATGCTCTGTATATTCACGATGGTAAAGCGGGTTTTGGCACAAAAACACCCTCATCTAAAATTAGTGTATCTGGGAATATTGCCATTTTAAATCCTACCGGCAAATTAATATTCGAAAATGGGGCAACGTTGAGCGGCCCAATACTGAATGATATTACAACAAAAGTGAATGCGTTTAACCACACCTCAGCTACCGACATATCCCACATTGAAACTAAACTGGCAACCCTAGAACAATCGATTTCAGATATATCCAGTCAACCCTCCGAATGGTCATTTGATCAACTAGAAGTGAGCCAAACATTAAACAATGCCCTGGTCATTGATTCAACGGGCACCCCTTATCAACAACCGCTGATTGATCCATCAGAATCGGCCTTAGTATTAAACAATACCGGTTTTTCCATTAACGACAGCGAACTCCAAGACAATCAACTGGTCACGTGGCAAAATAATCAACTGGTATCACTTCAAATTCCCGATAACGGAGGATTGATAATTCAAAATAATGAACTTAAATTAAACACGCCCATGGTAATAGAACTCGACCAAGTGGGGATTGGCATTTCCCCCACGCAACGATTGGACGTTAATGGGGCCATGCGACTTCGATCCATTGCCCGCCCCACACTTTCCGAATCCGATGCCGGAACCATTGCCTTTAGTAACAACGAATTTCATGGCTGGAACGGGACCGAATGGCGCGTATTGTCGCAAACACCTCAAGAATATTCACCTGTTGAATCTGATGTTTGGGTGAGTAATGGGGATCATATTATTACCCACCCCACCCAATTTGTTGGTATCAAAACAGACAACCCTCAAGCCACATTGGATATTAATGGCACCCTCCGAGTGCAATCCATTCCAACGGGTGAGTTAAACGATATTCTCATGGTAAACTCCGACGGACATATTATAAAAAAAACACTGGCATTGTCGGATATCATAACAACAACGACCACCAGTCCGATTCAATTGACGGATAATACCCTAACACTTGGGGATATGGGTGCCAGCACAAACCAATGGCTCGGATACACAAATGACGGATGGGCCCCGGTGTCCCTGACGGCCAGCTCCGTATTCACCATCAATGATCATCATATTTCACTGGCAATGCCCACCGTTAATAACGGTATTCTTATTTTTAAGAACAATGAATGGCAACACCAGGCATTCATATCCAATCAATTTGAATTTAACAATGGCCTCACCCTGGCGTCTCAAAATGCCACCAACGGCCAAGTACTAACGTGGAATGGCACTCAATGGTCACCGGAATCACCCGCCGCCTCTCCCACCTTCACCGCCGGCAATGGCATTGAAATTAATAATAATACCATTCAGTTATCCCCCCATCTAAAATGGGAGGACAGCACCTTTAGCATTGGCGAAAATACCAATGCATCGTTACTGGTGAATCAATTCAGTAGTTCCGCCACTCACCCACTTAAAATCACCGACGGTACCACCGACGTTTTTAAAGTGGACTCAAATGGTAAAACCGTTCTTAACTACAACGGCCCAACCAATGAATATGCGTTTATAGGTCATGGATTTACTCGATTTGACCATGTATTAACACGATACCAATCCAGCATTGGCACCGAAAAGATTGGCACTTCGGAATTTGGGCCCACATTACTCATTCAAAGTACGGCCCCTACAGGCAACCAAGACGGTCGCTCTATTTTAGAAGTGCTGGACCCAAATGGTGTGTCTCGGCTTGAAGTTCAAGATAGCGGTAACGTGGGCATTAACACCCCCACGCCCAATGCCACACTTGATATTAACGGATTCGCTAGACTCAAACCCTATTCAAGTGAACCCGCCATCTGCACGATTGATCGTGTTGGTGCCATGGCATTAACCAGCCAATTTACATTATGCGCTTGCTCAAACACGACCAATGCATTCCAATGGGTCAGCACTCACGATGGCACCAGTGCCTGCGATTGGTAAGGCTATTCCCACTCAATGGTAGCGGGGGGCTTCGATGAAATATCGTATACCACCCGATTAATGCCATCGACTTCATTAATAATTCGACGGGACATGGTTTCCAAAACATCGTAAGGGATTCGCGCCCACTTCGCCGTCATGGCATCATCGGACGTCACACAACGCAACGCACAGGTATTTTGATACGTTCGTTGATCCCCCATCACTCCCACGGACTTTACGGGCAATAACACGGCGAATGCCTGCCAAATATCGCGATACAACCCCGCACGTTTAATTTCTTCCATAACAATGGCATCGGCCTTTTGAAGAATAGTCGCCCGCTCTTTGGTGGGCTCCCCTAAAATACGAATGGCCAACCCTGGCCCTGGAAACGGATGCCGAAATACAATATCTTCGGTTAATCCCAACGCTAATCCAACCTGACGAACTTCGTCTTTAAATAGCATTTTTAAAGGTTCAATAATCTTAAAGTCCATGTCTTCAGGCAAACCACCCACATTATGGTGGGTTTTAATGGTTTGAGCCGTATTGGCCACCCCAAACTTCGCCGATTCAATGACATCAGGGTACAATGTGCCTTGGGCCAAATAAGGAATATCTTGAGGCAACTTTTTAACTTCTCTTTCGAACACACGAATAAATTCGGCACCAATAATTTTTCGCTTTTTTTCAGGATCAGACACACCCATTAATGAATTATAAAAATCATCTTGGGCATTAACATAAATTAAACGAATGTTGAATTGTGTTTCAAAAATATCTTTAATTCGCGCACCTTCGTTAATACGCATGTACCCCGTATCAATAAACATGCATGTTAATTGATCCCCAATGGCCTTATGCAATAACGCCGCCACTACCGATGAGTCCACCCCACCAGATAACGCACATAGTACGTGTTGATCCCCCACTTGTTCACGAATCCGTTTGACTGAATTTGAAATAAAAACATCACTGGTCCAATTTTTTTCGGCCCCACAAATGTGAATGACAAAATTTTCAATAATTGTGGCGCCATAATTTGTATGGGACACCTCCGGATGAAATTGAATGCCATACACCGATGTATCCGGGTTTTCAATACTGGCAATCCCACAAGTGGCTGTTTTTGCAATAGGGCGAAAACCATCCGGCACCGATGTCACACTATCGCTATGTGACATCCAAATGTCAATCTCATTTGGCACATTCGAAAATAATGGGGACGATTCCGTCAACGCCAAGGTGGCATGACCGTACTCTCGAGTTTCAGACGGCGATACTGCCCCTTGCAATTGATTGGTAATTAATTGCATACCATAGCAAATGCCCAGTATTGGAATCCCCAACTCAAAAATAGCCGGGTCAATACGGGGTGCATCGGCATCACGCACGGACGATGGCCCCCCCGATAAAATAATTCCCTTCGCCTCTTTTTTCTGAATTTGGGTTGCGGTAATGGTATGAGGAATGACCTCAGAATAGCAATTCAATTCTCGAATACGACGAGCAATCAGCTCC
>JBMTIN010000057.1:0-7117 GCA_049437345.1 Candidatus Marinamargulisbacteria bacterium | reverse complement strand
ATCCGGCCGTCACTGTGGCATAAAAGACAATGGGGATATGGATTTAGCGTATATTTATGTGCCCCATAGTGTCGGGTCCGCCATTGTTCAAAGTCAAAATGCCATTCGTTCGGCTACATTGGATCATAATGACCATGTGTTTAAACAAGGGCCGGTTAAGTTGATGATTATTAATTCTGGTAATGCCAATTCAGTGACTGGCTCGGTAGGAAACAGACATGTACAGCAAACAATTCAAGCCGCGGCTAAGCATTTTAAATGTGAACCCTCGGCGATTGCAGTGGCTTCGACGGGGATTATTGGGGTCCCTTTACCTATCGATAAAATACTGGATGGAATTGCTCTATTTGATACAACTCAAATAAATGTAGATGCTTGTGCTAATGCTATACGAACCACGGATTTAGTGTCAAAAACAGCCACGCGAACGATTCAAATTCATGGTCAGCCGATATCATTTTTAGGGATTACCAAGGGGTCGGGCATGATTGCGCCTAATATGGCGACAACGTTAGGGTTTATTGTGACAGATCTCACGATGTCGTCCGATATTTGCCAACAGGTACTAGTTAAAGCTATTGACGCATCGTACAACATGTTATCGGTAGATACCGATTCATCGACCAATGATATGGTATCGTTGCAGTCGTCGGGCGCGATCGATTTGCCATTGGCGCCACCGGATGTGGTGGCCGTTGAACATGCATTAACCGAGCTTTGTATTGATTTGGCCAAGCAAATTGCTCGTGATGGTGAAGGTGCAACTCACTTTATTGAAGTAAATGTATCGGGAGCGTCATCAAAACAAGATGCTAAGCGAGTGGCAAAATTAATTGTGGAGTCGCCATTGGTTAAAACAGCTATTGCTGGTAATGACCCCAATTGGGGGCGAATTATGATGGCGATGGGTAAAGATCCTTCCGTCACGATGGATGAGTCGTGTATTTCAATTAACATCAACGGGTGCGGTATTTTTTCAAAATGGCAGGCCACATTATTAACACGAGATGAGATTAAAGCCGCCATGTCACCGTCCGATGTCATTATGAATGTGGTTATTGGCCATGGCCAATACATGGCCACGGCATGGGGGTGTGATTTGACTCACGGTTACATTGACATTAATACACAGTATAATTAACCCACATGACACTCGTATTGATTCTTGTTAAAATAAATTCATTCATTTTTTATGGAGGGTGAAATGCATGAAAAAACTAAATAATCACAAAGCCATTACACTGGTTGAAGCCCTTCCTTACATTAAGCAGTTTAGTGGTCGAATTATGGTTATCAAATACGGGGGATCACTCATGGTAAATGAGTTATTGAGAGACACCTTCGCAAAGGATATTGTTTTATTGCGTTATGTTGGTATTAAGCCAGTAATTGTTCATGGTGGGGGTAAAGAAATCACAAAGTGGATGAAAAAACTAGGTAAAGATGCTGTATTTATTGATGGCCAACGGTTTACGGATAATGAAACAATGGAGTTAACCGAAATGGTGTTATCAGGAAAAGTGAATAACGAGATCGTATCGTTATTGAACCAACATGGGGGAAAGGCCGTGACGTTATCGGGAAAATCGGCAAATATTTTTAAGGCACGTCGTATTCGGTCAAAACAAGACCAGGATTTGGGTTTGGTTGGCACGATTGAATCAGTGGATACCAAGCTTATTCATACGTTGTGTGATGATGGTTATATTCCGGTAATTTCATCCGTGGGGTCCGACACGCGAGGCGAAACGTTGAATTTAAATGCCGATAATGTGGCCAGTGCGGTGGCACGTTATTTGGAGTGTAAAAAATTGATTTATTTAACGGATGTGGATGGGGTAATGGTAGATAATGCACTAATGTCTACAATATCACATGATGTGGCGATGTCGTTATTATCTCATCCCGATATTCAGGGAGGAATGCTGCCAAAATTGGAATGCTCAATGGCGGCGGTGAAGGCGGGAGTTGAATCTGTACATATTATTAATGGTGCAACAGAACACGCCGTATTACTGGAAATTTTTACGGATCGGGGGATTGGTACTATGGTGACAAATACATGCATTTCTTAAATATTTCTGATATTTCAGCGACTGATATACAGTCGATTCTTAGATTAGCTAATAAAATAAAAAAAAATGTAGAGAAACCCTTATTGGGACAATCTATTGGTCTGATTTTTGAAAAACCATCGAATCGGACACGGTTATCGTTTGAAGTAGGGATTCATCGATTGGGGGGGCATGCGGTATATATTAAAGGGGATGAGATTCAGTTGGGGGTTCGAGAACCGGTGTCACATGTGAGTCGGGTCTTGAGTCGTTACTTTGATCTCATTGTATATCGGACAACATCTCATGCAAATTTAGTTGAGCTTTCAAATCACTCAACAATTCCCGTGATCAATGGATTATCTGATGTATCTCACCCATGTCAGGCCGTGGCCGATGCCCTAACTATTCAGGATCATTTCGGTTCTTTTAACGATGTTTTTTTAACTTATATTGGGGATGGTAATAATGTGTGCCAGTCGTTAATGCATATAGCGGTAAAATGTGGTTTTCAAATGGCCGTTGTGGGACCTAAAAAATATCACCCAGTGTCCGCTCCCGATGGCATTATTATTACAGATACGATTGAGGATGTCATTCAGAAAACCAATGTGATTTATACTGACGTTTGGGTGTCCATGGGGGATGAGGCCGATGCGGAACAGCGTGCCCATGATTTTATGCCGTATCAAGTGACCTCCTCGATATTAGAGCTTGCAACACCGGCCACTATATTTTTGCATTGCTTACCGGCCAATATTGGCAAAGAAGTAACCAATGATGTCTTTGAGTCGCCAAAATCCAAGGTATTTGATCAGGCTGAAAATCGCATGCATGCGCAAAATGCGATTATGCATTGGTTAATGAAAGGACAGTAAAATGAAAAATAAGGTAGTTTTAGCATATTCGGGGGGACTTGATACGTCGATAATGATTCCTTGGTTAAAGGAAACATATGACTGTGAGGTTATTGCCATGTGCGCTAATTTGGGGCAAGCCGATGAATTGGATGGTCTGGAAGAGAAAGCTTTGAAAACAGGTGCTTCCGCTGTTTATATTGAAGATTTACGAGAGGAGTTTATTCAACAATATATTTACCCTACGCTTCGTGCCGGAGCTATTTATGAACATGATTATTTATTAGGCACCAGTTTTGGTCGCCCCTTAATTGCCAAGCGGCAAGTGGAAATTGCTCAGAAGGAAGGCGCTACCATGGTGGCTCACGGTGCGACGGGCAAAGGTAATGATCAAGTGCGTTTTGAATTAACTTTTATGGCGCTGGATCCAACATTAACTATTATTGCACCATGGAAGGACCCAAAATGGACCTTGCATTCACGTGAAGATTGCTTGGCGTACGCTGATGCGCGTGACATTCCGGTGACACAGTCTAAAAAACGCATTTATTCCGAAGATCGTAATATTTGGCATATTTCCCATGAGGGAGGGGATTTGGAAGACCCCCAAAACGAGGCGTCGGATGATGTGTTTACATTGTCAAAAACCTTGGAATCGGCGAATGATCGGCCGGAATATGTGACGATTGACTACGACAAAGGGATGCCAGTTCGATTGAATGGGCAGGTCGTATCTTCAGTGGAGATGCTTCATCAGTTGAATATCATCGCAGGGGATCATGGGGTGGGTCAGGTGGATATGGTTGAGAATCGTTTGGTGGGCATTAAATCCCGCGGGGTATATGAAACGCCCGGTGGTACCGTATTATATAAAACACATCGGTTATTAGAGCAATTGGTGTTGGATCGAGATACGGCCTTATTAAAGCAAAAACTGGGCATTGAATACGCTCAAATGGTGTATGATGGTCGATGGTTTTGTCCGGCCAAAGAGGCGTTGGACGCATTTGTGGATCAGACACAACAGGTGGTGACCGGATCCGTGCGGGTGAAACTATACAAAGGCAATGTGGTTCCTGCCGGTATGTCTGCGGATCAATCATTGTATATGGCGGATTTGGCCTCGTTTTCAGATACCGAGCTATATGATCAAAAAGACGCTACGGGTTTTATTCGTGTGTTTGGGTTACCATTAAAGGTAAATGGTATGGTTCATCGATCATGACAAAACTATGGGGTGGCCGATTTAAGGCCGGGCTGGATGCGACAGCCATTGATTTTAGTTATTCTTTGGCATTTGATCAAAGATTATTGCCCTACGATGTTCAGGTAAATAAAGCGCATGTCACGGGATTGGAATATGCGGGAGTTGTATCAAAAAAAGAGGCGAAACAATTGCATCAGGCCTTGGATCGAGTGCTTGAAATGGCGGATGATGCGTTAGCCAATGATCCCGATGATGAAGACGTGCATAGTTTTGTTGAACGATTGGTAATTGAACAAGTGGGAGATTTGGGAAAAAAGATGCATTCAGGGAAGTCACGAAATGACCAGGTGGCTACCGATGTACGATTGTATGTGAAAGATGCTATTGAAGAGATTAATGAGCTCTTTCATGATTGTTTTAAGTCATTATATGATTTTTCTGTGGCACATCAGACGACAATTTTTCCAGGGTTTACGCATCTTCAAGTAGCGCAACCGGTGGTATTGGGGCATCATATATTGGCATACTTTGAAAAACTAAAGAGAGATCAAAACCGATTTGTCGATGCGTATGAACGGGCGGATATTTGTCCCTTGGGATCGGCGGCCATGGCCGGGTCTAATTACCCCATTGATCGGGCCAAAGTGGCGCAAGCATTGGGGTTTTTAGACATCACGGTGAATAGTATGGATGCGGTATCGGATCGGGACTTTATTTTTGATACGTTGTATGCGGCGTCCATGGTGACACTGCATTTGTCCCAACTATGTGAAGAACTTATATTTTGGTCATCATCAGTGGTGGGATTTATTACTATTGGGGATGAATTTACTACCGGAAGTTCCATTATGCCTCAAAAAAAGAACCCTGATATTGCTGAGTTAATTCGTGGTCAGGCGGGACCTGTTTTAGGACAATTAGTGGGATTGCATGAAATGGTTAAAGGGTTACCTTTGACGTATAATCGAGATTTGCAAGATGACAAAAAATTATTATTTACAGCGGTGGATATTACACGGTCCGTATTGTCGTGCTTTTCTCGGATGATTCCGACCATTCAGGTGCATCCGGATCGTATCTATGCGGCCATGAATACGGGGCATATTTTGGCCACAGAAATTGCTGATTACTTGGCCATGAAAGGAGTTCCGTTTCGTGATGCCCATGAACAAGTGGGGGAAATGGTTCAGATGGCCGATACCAAAGGGTGTCAGGTGCATGAATTATCGGTGGGGGATCTTCAGACCATATCACCTGTTGTTCAGGAAGATATTCAGGCCCGGTTATCATTTGAGGCAGCGATTAAGCAAAAAAATGGGGTGGGGGGAACGGATACATCTCAGGTGGCACGGCAGTTAAAACAAATTAAGGAGTTATTTAAATGGTAGAACAAAGTTTGGTATTTATTAAACCCGACGGGGTGAAACGAGGATTAATGGCCAATATTATCGGGCGATTTGAGACCCGTGGGTTTATGTTTAAAAAATTGGAATTGCGTCAACTGGATAGTGATCAGATTGATCGTCATTATGAGGAACATGTGGATAAACCCTTTTATCCGGGGTTAAAACAGTTTATTTTAAGTGGGCCGGTATTAATTATGGTTTTGGAAGGGGTACGGGTGATTGAAACGGTGCGTCAGATGGTGGGGCCCACCGATGCGCTGGATGCGGCATCGGGAACCATTCGTGGGGATCTGGCTTTATCTAAAAGTGAAAATGTGATTCATGCATCGGACAGTGTTCCATCCGCCAAACGAGAGATTGCAAATTTTTTTGGTGCGATTGACCATTAGCCTAATTATTATTGGGGGAATTTGTGTGGCATTATTGTTATTGCGACAATTATTTTATACGCCGCTAGACTATGAGTCGCATTGGTTGGATTCGCCGGAAACCATTGATCCGGCATTAACGGATCCATCGTACTTGGTATCGAATAAAAAACACCCAACCAATGATAATTTGCATCAACCCGTACTGGTATTGGTGCATGGATTTACAGCCTCCAGTTATGAATTTAATTACTTTAAAGCTCATTTGACACGATTGGTTCCCAATATTCAATACTCGACGGTGGTATTGGGTGGGCATGGGCGCGACTATAATGCATTTAAAAAATCTACAGCGATGGATTGGGGACAACCAATAAAAGACGAGGTCAATGCATTAATTCAGCAAGGGTATCAGTCCATTTACCTACTGGGCGTGTCCACCGGCGGAACATTGCTTTTAAATCAATTATTGGATGGGAATTTTACACATCCAGCCGTAAGGAAATTGCTATTGGTGGATCCATATCTTATTCCCAAAGATAAACTTTTGTATATTACACCATATATACAATGGTTGATTCCAAATACTGTGTCTGGGGCCACCCATCCTCGCGTACAACGGCACTGGTACACGAATCGTCCATTATCTTCTCTTGCTCAATTGCTACGATTATTAACGACTGTTCAGTCAAAATTGAGGGTATCTAAATCAGATAATTTACTTCCTGTACAGGTATTTGTATCCAAGCATGATCCCGTAGCGGATGCCCGGTCAGTGACCCTATTGCAAGATGCCCTGGGGCATGTTGAGGTGGTTGAGAACAACACAAATCACCACGTGATCATTGAACCATCAGCCAAAGATGATTGGTCTGAGACAGATAAAATCGCATTGGATCAAGTGATGAGAACTATGGCTGAGGCAATTCAAGTGCCATGAACTGGTGTCGATAGAGAGTGTATTTTTGACAGGCAATTTTTCTGTTATATAGATACCGACCATAATAATGAAATCCGCACTTTAGTATTATAGATACTGACGCCCTGTTATTTATTGAACAACAGGCGATAATGTGAGGTAGCTTTAATATATTAAATCCCCAGTTAAGGAATAATTGGGCAACTTCAGTGCCATAACCTTGGCCCCAATATTGTTTTTTTAATGTGTAACTAGGCCCTGCTGACGCAGTTTAAAAACAAGCAGAAAAGTCGTGAAATTGAGTTG
>JBMTIN010000056.1:0-7571 GCA_049437345.1 Candidatus Marinamargulisbacteria bacterium | reverse complement strand
TATTGCAACGCACAATGTTTTTTACTAAAAATTGACGCAAAGCCATGTTTGGAATATCGGAAGACAGCGCTTCAGCCACCTGTGTTTTGGTGGTATAGTCAGTAAGCTGAATACGGCCAATGGCTTTAATAATGGCGGCATGATGGGGAGGGTAAGGTTTTGGGGCAATATCGATTACTGTTAAGTGTTGGATATTCTGAGGGTTGGTGAGTGCCACTTGCATAGCTATTTTTCCACCCATGGAATGCCCTAAAATACCAAATTTATCGATGCCAAGAGTTGTACGGAGTATTTCAATATCTTGGGCCATATCGGTGTAGGTCATACTTGAATCATGTGGGCTTTGGCCATGGTTTCGGGCATCAATAGCAATAATATGGTAATAAGGCGTTAGTATTTTAATCAGTGGTTTTAAGTTCTCCCAAGACCCAAATAATCCATGAATGAGCATTAAGGGGGGGGATGATGGTGCCCCAAATAGCTTATGGTGAAGATGCACGGATCCCTGTCACCATACGATGATCAAATTACCCAATGGCCGCCAAAACTTTGTCAACATGACCCGGAACTTTTACTTTATTCCAGACATGACTAATGGTGCCAGTGTCATCGACTAAAAAAGTGGTTCGTTCAATGCCCATATATGATTTTCCATACATGCTTTTTTCTTTCCATACGCCCATGTCTTCACAAAATGTATTGTTCTCATCACTAAGTAAATCATGTTCGAATGAATATTTTGCGCAGAATTTCTCATGCTTTTTTATGGAACACTTGGAGACACCAAATACAAGAACGTTTTTTTCGTCAAACGTGGCTTTGTTTTCTGAAAATGCTTGCCCTTCTTTGGTGCAACCAGGCGTATCATCTTTAGGGTAAAAATAAAACACGGCTTTTTTGCCACGAATATCGTCGTTGGTTACGACTTTCCCCTGGGTACTTTCAAGTTTAAATGGTGGAATTTTATCGCCAGTGGTTAACATGTTTTTGCTCCTTTGCATGGGGTAAGCCAATGCGAATAATCGTTATGTTGGCCTTTAACAATAGAAAAGTAAATGGATTGCAATTGGTCTGTGATGGGGCCTTTTTTGCCATTACCAATTATTTTGTTATTAATTTCCCGAATGGGAGTAACTTCGGCGGCGGTGCCGGTAAAAAAACATTCATCACTCTGAAACAACTCATTTGGGGTAATGCTTCGTTCTGTAACGACATAGCCCAAATCACGGGCCAGTTGAATCACCGACTCACGAGTAATTCCATTTAACACATCGTCTGAAATGGGCGGGGTAGTAATGGCGTTATCTTGGATAATAAAAATATTTTCACCAGGACCTTCGGCCACATGACCATGTTGGTTTAATAAGATCGCCTCGTCGTATCCTTGATCCAAGGTTTTCTTCTTGGCCAAAAATGAATTGGCATAGTTCGCGCAAGATTTGGCGGTTGATGGCATGGCGGCACTTGGTGTTTTCATAATATCGCTGATTTGACAACGAATACCAAATTGAAGCCCATCATCCCCCAGATAACTCCCCCATTCCCATGCCGCAATGGCCGTTGAGAATGTCGCATCTTTAGGAATAATACCAATGCTACCGTAATCGGTATAAACAATGGGACGAATATAACAAGATGGCAGGTTGTTTCTTTGAATGAGTTCAATGGTCGCTTGAACCATTTGATCCACGCTGTACAGGCATTCAAGATGGTAAGCGGCACAGGATTCAAGTAGTCGAGTATAGTGCTCTTTGGCTTTAAATATGGCCGGACCTTGAGGTGTTTCATAAGCCCGAATGCCTTCAAACACCCCCGAACCATAATGCAAGGCATGTGTCAGAACATGGGTCTGTGCCGAGGGCCAATCAATGAATTTATTATTTAACCATATAACATCACAAGGATTCATCTTATAAACTATACGACACCTGATATAAAAAAACCAGAGTAAAGGGCGTTGAGCCGCCCCTATAATAGGTGGGGAATAATGACTTTATTGGCTTTTGGAAACGCGTAGTTGGACAAATCTTTTGCCGATACCCATGCGGCATCATCGGCACTATTTAACTGTAACAGATGGGCATTTTTAACGTGACAAGTGTAGGCGTGCAGTGTAATTTTAAAATGAGAATAAGCGTGATTAACTTTGCATAGAAATTGCGCATTCTTAATAACCAAATTTACCTCTTCTTTAATTTCCCGATGAAGGGCTTGCAATAAATCTTCATTGGGCTGAACTTTTCCTCCCGGAAATTCCCACAGTCCGCCCAATAACTGGTCTTTTTTTCGTTTGGTAATAAGATACCGGTCATCGTTTTCTTGTTGAATAACACCCACAACAATAGTGTAGTGTGGTACGGGTTGTTTCTTTTTTTTGACAGGCAACTCTCCGCATTTATCCATATTTTTTGCATAACACATTGAGGCCAGAGGGCAGGTGGCGCACTGGGGGGTACCGGGGACACATACTAATGCACCCAATTCCATCAGTCCTTGATTAAAGTGAGCTGGAGATTGAGTTTGAATCATTTGGTTTAATCGCTGTTGAATGGCTTGTTTAGTGGTATCCTTTCCAATGTCATCAAAAATGCCAAAAAATCGGGTCATAACACGTAGTACGTTGCCGTCAACCACCGCAATCGGTTCATTGAACGAAATACTGGCAATGGCGGCGGAAATATATGGCCCAATGCCAGGTAAGGATTGAAGTTCTTTGGCCGTTTTGGGAATGTTCCCTTCGTTTTCGTGCGCAATGATTTTAGCTGTTTTATGCAAATTTCGTGCACGTGAATAATATCCCAAGCCTTCCCATGATTTTAAAATGTTATCTTCACTGGCATTCGCAACGTCGTGAATGGTCGGGTATTGTTCAACCCAGCGATTAAAATAGGGGATGACCGTGCCAATTTGAGTTTGTTGAGCCATAAACTCTGAGATCAGGGTGTGGTAAGGGGAGGGGTTTTGTCGCCAAGGCATGGGCCGTTGATTGGCCATATACCAATCAACAAGGGCATTGGCCCACATTAGGCAATATGGGCTTGAAGGTCCCCGGATTCATGCAATTCAGTAATAATGTCGCACCCACCAATAAATTCACCGTTAATATACAACTGAGGAATAGTGGGCCAATCTGAAAAATCTTTAATGGCTTGTCGCAATACGTCATCTTCAAGGACATTTTTGGTGGTGTATTCACAGTTAAGGGTATTTAGAATTTGAATGACCTGTCCAGAAAATCCACACATGGGCATGTCTTTATTTCCCTTCATGTAAAGCATTATTTTATTTGTTTTAATGTCCGCTTCAATATCTTTCTTTTTAGCGTCAATTTGTTCACTTGTCATGATCATATTTCTCCTTTATTAATGATTCAATCATAGGGTGATTATCCTTTTTTTGTTCCCACTTGTCGAGGCTAAATGTTTTGAGTCCCAAGGCATGAACCCGTTCATCAAAAGCCTCGCGTAATGGCGTCATAATTTGTTGATGCTGTTTCAGCAATGGCATGCCATTAAAGGTGGCCGATATAACGACCGCTTCAAAATGTTCACCATCGTCGTTAATATTATGAACCAAAATCATCGCATCGGGCAACGTGGCTTTAATGATGGTTTCAATTTCCTGAAGAATATTCATGGGCGTGCTCCTTTAAATACGCAATAATGTCATTTGATTCATACAATGGGGTATCGTCGATTAGCAATAAGGGAACTTGTGACTTTCCATATTTTTCACGAAGTGTATCGTGCATTTTTGGGTCCCATTGAGTATCGATAATGTCAACGTTCAGTGCTTTTTCTTCAATTAATTGCGTTACCACAGCACAATAAGGGCAGGGGGATGCCACAATCAGTTTAAGCATGTGTATTACCTTTTTGTTCAATCATCTTGGTTATAATAGTATCGTGAATCGCCACATTGTCCAATCGGTTAACTTCTTGAATGCCCATAGGGGAGGTTACATTGATTTCAATCAAGTGGCCATGAATAATATCGATCCCAACAAAAAATAGGCCGTTTGATTTTAAAAATGGCGCAATGGTTTGAATAATGGTTTGATCATGGTCTGTAATGGTGGCTTTTTCGGCGAGTCCACCCGACATAAAGTTATTACGATGCCCCGATGGGTTAATGCGATTAACCGCTCCGATCGGGGATCCTTCCAGCAATAAAATACGCTTGTCTCCAGTGGTATGATCAACGGTTTTTTGGCAAACAATCGGAACGGCTTCATTCATGGTGGTAACTTCAATGATGGTGGCTAGATTTGTGTCCGTGATATCTGTTTTAAATATCCCTTGTCCCCCAAAACCATCGAGGGGTTTAATGACGCACGGGCCGGTCGTTCGAATAAAGTCTAAAATCTCGGTTTTTTGGCTTGAAATGAGTGTTTTGGGGGTCAGTTCTGGAAAATGCGTTGCAGCCAACTTTTCATTATTCATTAAAATACCCATGGGGTCATTTAGGATCATTACTTTAGATTTAAATTGATTGAATATGAGCAAGTCATTTATATAGTCACGATTGACGGGGGGGTCTTTACGAAGCCAAATGGCGAAAACATCACGGGGATGATGCTGAATATCTCGGGGAACTAGTGAAAGTGGGTCTCCCCATTCAAATGTTGAAAATGCCTGTGCCGTAATGTGCAATTGCCCATTATTAATATGAATGCTTTTAATGTATTGAGGGGAAAGGTTTTGTTGAAAGGTGGCCTTAATTAACGCATAAGTAGTGTCTTTTTTTGGGTTAATGTCTTGGGGCGAGTCCATCCAAAATAGTACAGGGCGGTTCATTATGATGATACAAGTTCATGTTGTGCTGCTAAATTGGCCAACTGTGCAATAACATAACTGGTTTTAGATACGCCCGCCAAGGGTGTTTTTCGATTGATTTTTGTGAAGTGATGTTGAATGTCTTCCGAGAAGGCCTGGAATTGCATGCCTTTTGAATTTAAGATGTCACGATCCGATTTGGCGTGGTGCATTCGGTAGAATCCCCCCACGGTGGTGCCATTGACATTGTAAATGACTTCTTCAGATGCGTAGGAATCGATGACTTTAATGCTGGGAATTCCTTCCTGAATAATCATATGCTGAATGGGCTGAGCGGATTTTCCCTTATGTAACTTATTTCGGTTTTTTCGATTTAATTGGCGGATATCATCGGGGGTTGTAATTTTTAATACGCCCATACCATAGGTACCATTATCTGATTTTAGAATCAAATACGGTGATTCTTGAATGCCATGTTCTATATATTTTTGCTGAATGTGGTTCAGTAAGTCATTGGCCGCATTTGCCAGGCGATGACGATCGGCATCTTGGTTAATATCAATAGATGATATGGGCGTAAAGAGGGTGCTTAACAGCCAAGGATCCAGTGGTAATTTACAGTCGTTAATCAGTGCAGATGTTAAATGGTTTAAGGATTCAATGTGCGTTGATTTTTTTCGTTGATGCCACCCCATTTTTGGATCAGGAATAATGGGGACCTCCAGTGAGGTTAATGCTTGGTAATTGCCATCGCTTAAATCGTTATTTAACAGACATACATCCATGGGGAACTTGGCCCGATGGTTTAGAATATAGTTTAGGCAATAAACCCGAACGGTATTGTTATTTGAGGATATTAAATCCAAGTAGCCGGTGGAATCACATACGGAGGGGTGATCTTTAAAAAATGAACCAATGGTTACCTGACATCCGGTATTTTGAATCATTTGTCCCAGTTGAAACACATTCTCTAAGTAGTAATGATTACGCGTGTGATCTTCACAAAATAAAAGAATATGGCTCGTGGTGGGGTAATGATGCAATATAAATGATTGAAAAGCGTCTCGTGCGAGTGATGTGTTATTGGGGGAAAGGTTATTGAATCCTGCTGGAAATACGTTGGTATCCACACTGGCAATTTTATGGTCGGATTCCCGAATATCCACACTGGAATATACCATGGGTAACGCATTATTTTTTCGTTGGTCTAGCCATTCGACGATGGTGTCAAAATAAGACGAAATCGTTTGATTAATAGACTCCATGTTCCTGAGTTAATCACCATTTATGGTAGTTTTCAAGATAATATACTCATAAATAGGTGTTTTTTCGCTTTGTTAAAAATGCTTTGACATCGGCCAATTCAGGTGCGTTGGGTGTGATTTCGAGTGCTTTTGTCCAGTAATGAATCGCGTGATCCAAGAATCCATAGGTATAATAAACACTACCGAGTCGGGTTAAAACAGCCGCGTTTTGAGGATCAATGGCCAGAGCATCTTGAAGATCTTTAATTGCCCCACTGTAATCCCGCTGATTGTATTTTAAAAGAGCGGCGGAGTATCGATCAATGACCGTTAACTTTAGTTGATCTTCTTTGGTGGTAATGGGTATCTCAATATTCTTTTTTTGATCATTGATTCTCTTAAATTCACGATGTTCCAGATCCGAAATTTTTTGATTTAATTTTCGAATTTGATGATTAAATGCGGCATTATGAGAAAATAAATTTCGGGATGAAATGCCAAATGTAATTTGCCGTCGGGGGGCATTTTCATGCTGTGGGTTGTTGTCGCTATCAATCAATTGTTCGGTGAGTGCTAAGTTTATTTCATAGCTGTCTGTGGGTGTTATTCGTAGGCCAAAGTTAATATCTCGACCATCATATTCTGCCATAAAGGAGAGTATTTTTTCGGTGTAAGAAAATCCAAAGAATACGCCGTTTAAGTTTTCAATAAATGATCCAATGCCATTGAGTGTTCGCGTCGGATGTTCAAATTGCCGAAGGCCATACCCAATACTAAATGATGTTTTTTCAGTATAAAATGTGTTCACAATGTAGGGAGACATATTCACATCTTCAACATAATCGGAAGCATTCCAGGTGCTATACGGCGCATCGGAAATATTTCGAATCCCCACGGCTAATTGATATGGCTGTATGTCATCGGTAACGGTGGTTTGATAGTGCAATACAAATTTGTTGGAGTGAACCATATTTAAACCCACTTGATGTCGGTGATTAATGTTATAGACCGATTTAACATCCAGTTCGTAGCGATCGATGTCTTGATCTTGAATGGATGTGGACCCATTATAAGCACCTGAAAACCCAAACTGAATTTCGTTATCGTGGTATTGTTTAGCGATGGGAACATTAATGTAGCCATCGGTGGCGTTGAACGCCGCTGAGAATAGTGGAGAGACCAGGCCAACCAATAACAGGGTGCCAGTTAACTTCACTAGTATTGGCTATCTCCTGTTTTCTTTGCATTTAAAATATATTGTTCAAGATGTTTTGAGGGGGCCAATATATTGGCTTTTTTCCAAGATTGTTGTGCTTTTTCATATTCACGGAGTTTAAAATAAATCGATCCCAGTCGTTCATGGACAATGGCGGATTGAGGAAAGAACTCGGCGGCAATTTCGTAAGATTTTTGTGCACGCCGGAAATCCCCATTATAAAAAAAGGTCAGCCCTTCTTGAATATGTGTTAATCCGACGGATGTATTGACCGTTGATGGATTTTCTGAAGTGGGGGGGCTTATTGATTCAACCAATGGTGTGGGGGCAGGATGA
>JBMTIN010000055.1:0-7789 GCA_049437345.1 Candidatus Marinamargulisbacteria bacterium | reverse complement strand
TAATAAGTCCCCGGTGGTTATTTTAAGTAGTTTGGGTGCATTAACCGCCGTATTTCTACTCGTGTTTAAAGATACAATTTTGGGATTTGTTGCCAGTATTCAGGTGACATTATTGGGCCATGTTAAAGTGGGTGATTGGATTGAAATGCCCCAGTTTAATGCCAATGGTACGGTATTGGATATTAATATTTCAAGTATTCGTGTACAAAATTGGGATAAAACCATTACAACCATTCCCACCTACGCATTGGTGTCTGAACCCGTTAAAAATTGGCGAGGCATGACGGAGGCGCGTGCCCGCCGTATTCGTCGCAGTTTGTGGATTGATTTGACGTCGATTCGGTTTTTAACGGCCGATGAACTTGACGCAATGAAACAAGTGAACCATTTGCAAGATTATTTGACGCCAGCATTGGCCGATATTGATCAATTTAATGCTGCACAAGTAAATAATGCCCATGCATTAAATACTCGAAAACTCACGAATATTGGATTATTTCGACAATATTTGTATGCGTATTTACGGGATCATCCAGCGATTAATCAATCCACGACATTATTGGTTCGTCAACAACAATCGTCTCCCACGGGGGTACCCTTACAGATTTATTGTTTTACCAACACCACGCGTTGGGTGGCGCATGAAGATATTCAATCGGACATTTTTGATTATATTTTGGCATCGGTCCCTTTATTTGGGCTCCGTGTTTTTCAGTACAGTAACGATGAATCCGGGGCTTTAACCAGCTGAGCGACGGCGGCACGAAGGGTATTTATTTCAAAGGGTTTAGTGAGTTTTTGAGTCGCGTTTGCCACCGTTAGTTCGCAGTTTCCGGCCATGAGGGACTCACCCGTCAGCACCAAAATCTTAACGTTTTTATTTTGGGTGTGCTTAAGTGCAATCGTGGCAAAAAGGTACCCCGATAAATGGGGCATTTTTAAATCAAGAACAATACCGTCAATCCAATTTGATTGAAGAATTGACAATCCGTCTTCACCATTATTGACAATAAAAACGTTATAGCCATCGGATGTTAATACAAAATCTAATGTCTCTAAAATTGACGCGTCATCGTCAATGACAAGAATTGATTTGGGACACACATAAATATTATATCACTAACACGTCGTGGATGGTTATTTTTTATATTATAATTTTGCGTGGATATAGCGATGTTCAATGTATAATTAACTTATGAATGCATCATTAATTTCACAGTATGCCGATTTATTAACCACCTACTGTTGCCAGGTGAGATCCGGCGATCGTGTGCTTATTCGATCAACGTATTTAGCCGAAGATTTAATTTTAGCGTGTCAGCAGAAAATACTAACGCTTGGGGCGACGTGTGAGTTTGATATTTCACTGCCTCATACGGGCCGTCAAAAATACACATTTTCAAGTGACGAAGCATTGGCATTACCCCCTATTTTATATTCTCATGCCGTTGTGTCATTTAATGTGGTGATTGCAATTCATGCCCCATTTGATCTTTTTGAATTAAAAGGCGTCGATTCGGATCGTCTGGCTGTTGCCCAATCGGCATTAAAGCCAGCAAAAACGGCATTCATGCAACGGGGAAAATCCGGTGATTTACGATGGGTGATTTGCAATTATCCCACGCAAAGCCTGGCCGAGGCGGCGGGCATGTCGCTAGATGAATATAGCGCATTTATTGCTGATGCCTGTTGGCTTGGGGGGGCAGATCCAACCGCCGCATGGATGGCGTTATCGGAACGTCAGCAACGGTACGTTGATCGTTTAAACCAAGGCCAACGCATATCGTTTCAGTCGCCCACTATTGATGTGTCATTTTCAATCGAGGGACGGTCGTGGGTGAATTCGGACGGAAAACGTAATATGCCATCCGGGGAAGTGTTTACATCGCCGGTTGAAAATTCTGGCAGCGGAACCATTGTATTTGATCATCCATCATTATTATTCGGGGAAGTGATTCGGGATTTAACCCTTGAATTGGTGGATGGGGTGGTTGTTCATTGGTCGTGTGGCCATGGTCAAGCACTCCTTGACCGATTATTCACCATTGATGGTGCCAATAAAGTGGGTGAAATTGCCATTGGTACCAATGATGCTATAAAAGTACCCACATTAAACACTTTATTTGATGAAAAAATTGGGGGAACCATTCATATGGCGGTGGGGGCATCGTACCCTGAAACAGGCGGACAAAATGAATCCAGTGTTCATCATGATTTTGTAACCTCGTTTCGATCGGCGTCTACTATTACTGTAGATGATGATATTATTTATAAAAACGGTCAATTTATCGTTTAAAAAAAAGAAAATAGGGGAATAATAAATGTATGCTATTAGGAAATCTGATTGTATTTTTGAATCAAACACCAAAAATGTGGTTGAAGATTATGAAGTTGAGCATGTTTCTATCAAATTTAGGGATATGATTAGGGAGCTTAAACAGCTCCCTAAGTCATTAAAAAAACCTTCCCCTCCAATAACTCCCATCTTATACATGACATTTATATGCCAAGAATAAGATGAAAAAATACCAAAAAAATTAATTATCTGTAAAATACATACCAAATATACAAAAAATTTTCTCGAGTAGTGTAATTAATACAAAATTAATTATGGTGTAGAATAAGAGTATGGTAAATATTGTATTGGTTGAACCAAAAATTCCTCAAAACACGGGAACCATTGCACGGTTATGTGCCGCGACGAACGCCAAGTTAACATTGGTGGGGCCGTTGGGGTTCTCATTGTCGGACAAATATTTGAAGCGCGCCGGGTTGGATTATTGGGAATATGTTCAGTGGCATCATGTGCCCAACACCGATGTGTTTTTTGATCAATTGGACGGGCGGGGACGAACGCCCCCATTTTTACTGTCCAGTAAGGCTACCAAACAATATACGGATATGGCGTATGCGCCCGATGCGACCCTTATTTTTGGGAGTGAGACCACGGGGCTTCCGTCGCATATTAAGGATCGGTACGCATCGCAGTTGATTACAATTCCAATGGAAAATAAAAATATTCGAAGCCTTAACTTGGCTAATTCGGTTAGTATTGTATTATATGAAGTTATTCGACAGAATCGTTAACGGGATTAAAAAATCAGTAGGGAGTTATAATGGGGTTATCTAAACCGAGTATTGTGGTTATTCCAGGGGATGGGATTGGACCCGATGTTGTGGCGGCAACTTTGGCTATTCTTAAGGCGGCCAACGCGAATCTTGATTGGGTGATATGTGAGGCGGGCGAGGAATTATTTAAACGGGGGGTATCGACGGGAGTGCCAGCGTCAACATTGGCTGAAATTCATCGTCATGGATTGGTGTTAAAAGGCCCATTAACCACGCCGGTGGGGTACGGAGAACGAAGTGCCAATGTTTTTTTAAGAAAAACATTTGGCTTATATGCCAATATTCGTCCTGTAAAACAATACCCGAATATTCCATCATTATTTAGTGATATTCCCATTGATTTAGTCGTAATTCGTGAAAATACCGAAGATTTATATGCCGGCATTGAATATGATCATCAGCCGGGGGTGGCGCAATCGATTAAACTGATTAGTCAATTGGGGTGTGATACGATTAATGCATTTGCGTTTGAATACGCAAAGAAAACGCGCCGGGCGTCGTTGCATTGTGCCACCAAAGCCAATATTTTAAAGCAGACTGAAGGCATGATGAAAACATCGTTTGAAGCCATGGCTAAATCGTACCCATCAGTACAGGCCCATCATATGATTATTGATAATTGTGCCCATCAATTGGTGGTTAATCCGTCTCAATTTGACATGATTGTTACTACGAATATGAATGGTGATATTATCAGTGATTTAACATCCGGTTTGGTGGGCGGGTTGGGGATTGCTCCATCGGCCAATATTGGGCCAGATGTGGCCATGTTTGAAGCGGTGCATGGGGCCGCCCCGGATATTGCCGGCAAAAATAAAGCCAATCCCACGGCAATGATTTTATCCGCTGTGATGATGTTGCGTTACATGAATCAATCCCCTGTAGCGGATACCATTGAACAGGCGTTGGCGGTTACTTTTGATGAAGCGATATTTACCGGTGATTTAGATGCAACCAATGGGGTGTCGACCACGGAATTTACCGATGCGGTAATTCGTAATTTAGGGCAATCACTTGCATCGTTTATCCCGTCGTCATTTGCGCCGATTGAGATGCCTAAGATTCATGCTAAGCCCGTTCAAACGGGGATGTGTTATGGGGTGGATGTGATTATTATGTCGGATACACCGTATGATCAATTGCAGGCATCATTAAATACAATAGCTAAAAATAACGGGTGTCAGTCCGTGGAATTATACAATCGTGGTCATTTAATCACAGCGTCACCGACCCCCCCCTTAATTCCACAGTGGTATTGTCGGTTTAAGTATGAGACCAAGGACGAATCTGCGGCATTGTCCGGTTTAATGGCCGATATTGAAGCGAATTATGATTGGGTAAGTGTTGAAAAATTAATGCGTTTTAACGAGGTTTAGAGGCGGCCTTATGGCGCGGTAGATTTTGTGGGTTTTTTCAAAATATAGGTGGTCATTTTTCCTTTACCTTTTACGTCAATTTCCCCGCGGCATTCGACGGGGAACGTGCCTTTTACTTGCTGGTATGTGGCATCTGAGATATGAACAATGCCCGGAATCCCATGGGACTCCATACGAGATGCTGTATTGACGGCATCGCCCCATAGATCATAGGTAAATTTCTTTTTTCCCATGACGCCAGCTACCACAGGGCCAGTATGAATACCAATGCGAAGCCCCAATGACTCCTCATATTCATGGTTAAAGGCGGCCAATTCATCGTACATTCGAAAGGCCATATGAGCCATTTCAATGGCGTGATCTTTAAATCGTTTTGGTGCGCCGGAAACTAGCATTAATGCATCGCCGATGGTTTTAATTTTTTCAATTTGAAAGTCATCCAGCAAGTCATCAAATTTGCTAAACAAAATATTCAGCTTATAAACAAGTTCATTGGGGGTATGTTTGGCGGAGAATTGAGTGAATCCGACCAGATCTGAGAATAACACGGTGACATTATCGTAGCTATCGGCGATGGTAGCTTCATTTTTTTTCAGTCGGTCAGCAATAGAGACGGGTAAAATATTAAGTAACAAGGTATCGGATTTGGCTTTTTCAGCGGCCAATTGTGCGGTTCGTTTTCGCACTTTGTCTTCAAGTGTTCGGCTATAATCCATTAAGGCCTCTTGTTGTCGACGAATTTTATCAACCATATCGTTAAATGATTCCGATAATAACCCGACTTCATCGTGAGAGGTGATTTCTACTTGTGTGGTATAGTTTCCTTTAGAGACACCGTCATTCGCGGCCATTAGTAATTGAATGGGGCGAATAATAATACTGGTAAAAAACCATCCAATAAAGATGCCCAAGCCAATGACTCCGAGGGTGATGATGGAGCTGATTAGTGTATTTTTGAAAATAGCGCTTGCAATAATCTGAGTGGATACAACCACGAGAGTATACCCAATAATATCACCTTGCCCAATGCTGGCTTGGTCTGAAAAATACAACCAGTCCACCTCATCGAGTACCACGTTTTCACGGCTTAAAATGGGTGCGACCACCACAATGGCCGGGGCATCGAATTCAGGGACCACATGGCGTTTAATTGACACGCCGTTGTCAATTGCGGGAACCATGCCTGGTTTTGAAATAAATTCACTGAGCATACGTAAATCCAGCGGATCTTGTTTGCCCATGGCCAAAATATTTTTTTGAGGGGTTAATATGGCGGAAAACAATACATTTTCATCGCTTTGAACATCGGCTAATAATTGAGACAATATGGTTTTATTTGAAATAAGAACGCCCAATTCAGCCGCATCCGATGTCTTTTTAACAATGGTTTCAGCACGTATTTTTAAGGTTTCTAAATACAAGTCGGATTGTTTGTTCAAAAAGAACTGCGTTAAAATGGCGGATGTAATAATAACCAATAAAGAAATGGCGATGACAAATTTAAATCGTAATGAAAACCGAATGGAGGTCATGGTTGTATTATCTCGCCATTTTTAAGGACGTTGTCCGGGACGTTAAATTCAAATTGGGTCATGACGGTTTGATTAATTGCGTACCGAAGAGTGTCTGGAAATACAACAGGTGTGATCATGGGGCGTTGTCGTTTTTGGATAATTTGATGGACCATTTTAGCTGTTTTTTTACCAATATGAACCGGGTCGGCATCTAAACTAACATATGCACCCATATTAAGGTAGGATTTTGAAAGCCCTATGTACGGCACTTTAAATCGATTTAAGGACAATAAAATATAGGGCAACGACGTTTTAGAATAAATGGTTTGATCGGGTGTTGACCATAGGAGTTGAATTTGATCTCGAAATAGTGCTTCCAATTGGGGCTGAATCTGATCTTTAGTATGAACCGGTTTTGACAACAATGTAAACTGGTAGTTTTGAGCAATGGTGGTGGCACGATCAATAATTTCTTGGTTTCGATACGGCGTATATAGTGTGCCAATGCGACGTAAGTAAGGAAAAATTGTGCGTAATGTTTTAAATTGAAGGTCTAGGGGAATGTCCAGAGCCACACCGGTGGTGTTTCCTCCGGGGAACTGAAGGTTCTTAACAATGCCCGTTTTTTGTGGTTGAAAAGCCATAGTGAATATGATGGGAATACGTTTTATTTTAGACTGAATTAGCTTGGTGGCTTTTGTACCTACCGAAATAATTAGTTGAGGGCGTTGAGCCTGTATTTTTTGAGTCATATTGGCCACGGATACGGCGTTAATTGTGACTGTTTTTAGGATATAATCACTGTTTAAATGTTGTTTAATACTGGCCACGGCCAATGCATATTCTGGAAGAGGTTGATGTTGGACGATATAAATGAGCGGTTTGGCCATTATCGGATGAATAAATAAAATTAGGAATAAACCAATCAGTCGGTACATGGGGATCTCGTTTTTAAATTATATCATAATCACGTGAGAAATAATGGCCAAGAGTTGAGAATTGAATTAAATTCAACTATGCTTTAATTGTATGCAGATTGTGTTACTAATTGTTGGCTTTATTAACGCGTTGTATTTATTGCAACTGCATTTGACGCTATCCATGACCTGTGGGTTGGGGGATGGGTGCCAAACCGTATTAAATTCATCGTATGCGACGATATTTAATTTTCCTATTGCGGCGATTGGTGTGAGTGCGTATTTATTTTTATTGGGCCTTCAATTACTATATAGAACACGTCAAATCAGTGACAGTATGGCGGCATCGGTTGGGTTATTGGTATTAACACCCGCCACCGCATTGGGCATCGTCTTGATGGGGGTTCAATTGTTTCAGATTGGGGCGTTTTGTCCGTTTTGCACCTTAAATTCCATGGTGTTTCTAATATTGTTTATTTTAGCGTATCGGGAGTATTTACAGACCCGTGCGTTTAATATTCAATTGAATGCTTTTCAGTGGGTCGGATTGGTGGCGATGGCTGTAATTCCCTTGGTATTTGCACGGCCTTTGGGAGCATCATCATCCGGGACGGGGCATCGTATTGGTCGCATTGCGGGTGAAACCGTGAGTTCTTATCGAATAGCCACATCCTCCTTGGGAGCTGAATGGAAACAACTAAAGCAAAAAGAGTATCAAATAAAAAAACAGTTTTTTGATATGACATTGTTGGAATTACATGCTAAAAAACAAAATCAATCTGTAAAATCATATGTGGACACAACGATTCTTCCGACCATTCAAATATCAGATAATGACATTCGCGCATTTTAT